>DASQVL010000770.1:0-5610 GCA_035640795.1 Crenalkalicoccus sp.
GAGGCAGTGGCTGCGCGCGGGCACATGACGGTGGAGGAGAAGGTGCTGATCCGTCTCGCCTCCACCTCCGCCATCCACCGCGCCAAGGACGTGGCGGAGTGGGCCTATTTCGAGGCCGGGGCGACCGCGATCTTCGAGGACCAGCCCTTCGAGCGGCGGATGCGCGACATCCATGCCTCCGCCCAGCAGGTGCAGGGCCGCAGCGCCCATCTCGAGATCTGCGGCCAGTTCTTCCTGGGCGGCGAGCCCGCCGGGCGTTTCCTGTGATGGGGAGGGCAGAATGGGACTGCAGGGGCTGAACCACTACACGATCCGCCCGGCGGCGCTGGAGCGGACGCGGGAGTTCTACGAGGAGGTGCTCGGCCTCCAGGTGGGCTACCGCCCGCCGCTCGATTTCCCGGGCTACTGGCTCTACTGCGGCGGCCAGCCGACCGTGCACCTGATCGGGCCGCGGCAGCGCGACGCGCACCTGCCGCGGCAGCCGGGCGAGACCGGCCTGCTCGACCACATCGCCTTCACCTGCACCGGGCTCGCCGAGATGAAGCGGCGCCTGGCGGAGCGCGGCATAGCCTATGAGGAGCGCATCTTGCCGCGCGACCGGCAGACCCAGCTCTTCCTGCACGACCCGGACGGCGTGGCGGTGGAACTGAACTACCCGCCGGAGGAGACGCCGCCGGCGTCCTGAGGCGGCCCGGGAGGGAGGGCACGGCAATGGCGATGCGGATGGGCCGGCGCGGCGTGCTGGCCGGCGCCGCCGCGCTGGCTGCGGGGCGCGCGCGGGCGGAGGATTGGCCGGAGCGCGGGGTGACGCTGGTGGTCAGCTTCGCCCCCGGCGGCTCGACCGACATCGCCGCCCGGCTGATCGCGGCGCCGCTGCAGGAATTGCTCGGCAGGCCGGTCGTGGTGGAGAATCGCGGCGGCGCTGGCGGCAATATCGGCATCGGCTATGTCGCGCGCTCGGCGCCGGATGGCTACACCCTGCTCGTCACCTCCTCGGCCTTCGTGGTGAATCCGAGCCTCTACCGCAATGCGCCCTACGACCCGGCGCGGGACTTCCAGCCGGTCGCCACCCTCGGCGCCTCGCCGAACGTGATCGCCGTGAAGCCGGACAGCCGCTTCGCCACGTTGCCGGAGCTGATCGGCTTCGCCCGCGCCAACCCGGACCGGCTGAACTGGGCGAGCCCCGGCAGCGGCACCACGCCGCACCTGGCCGGCGAGGTGCTGCGCCTCCGTGCCGGCATCGCCGTGCAGCATGTGGGATTCAGCGGCGCCGGGCCGGCGACCCAGGCCGCCATCGCCGGGCAGGTGGACTACCTCGTCGCGCACCAGGGCTCGGTGGAGGCGCAGCTGCGCGCCGGCCAGCTCAGGCCGCTCGCGCATACGGGGGAGGGGCGGCAGCCGGACTGGCCGGATGTGCCGAGCCTCGGCGAGCTCGGCATCCAGGAGGCGGTCTCTGAGACCTTCATCTGCATGCTGGCGCCGGCCGCGGTGCCGGCGCCCGCCATGGCCCGGCTGACCGCTGCGGTGGCGGAGGCGCTGCGCCGCCCGGCGATGCAGGAGCGCTTCCGCCAGGCCGGCATGCCTGTCGTGCAGGGCGGGCCGGCGGAGCTCGGTGCCCACATCGCGCGCGAGGTGCCGCTGTGGCGCCAAGTGATCGCCCAGGCCGGGATAACCGCAAGCTGATGGACACCGACCGCACCACCTGGTCCGGCATCGTGCTGGACGCGCTGAAGGCGAACGAGGTTCGCCTCGTCACCTATGTGCCGGACAACGTGCTGAAGCCGCTGATCGCCGGCTGCCATGCCGATCCCTTCTTCACCTGCTTCGCCACGGCGCGCGAGGAGGAGGCGGTCGGCATCGTCTGCGGCGCCTGGATGGCCGGGATGCGCGGCATCGTGCTGATGCAGACCAGCGGCTTCGCGACGCTGGCGAATGTGCTGGCCAGCCTGCCCTGCGCCTTCCAGATCCCGGCCCTGCTGATGGTCTCCGAACGCGGGACGCTGGGCGAGTTCAACCTGGGCCAGGCGATGGTGAACCGCACCATGCGGCCGGTGCTGGACAGCCTCGGCATCGAGCACCACACCATCGCGCGGCTCGACGAGTGCGGCTTCATCCTGGACCGCAGCATCCGCCAGGCCGTGACGACCCAGGCGCCGGCCTGCCTGATCCTCTCGCCGCTGCTGACCGGCGGCAAGGTGGTGAAGCCATGAGCCTGACGGCGGCGCACAACGCCAAGCGCATGAACCGCGCCGCGCTGACGCGGCGACTGGTGGCGAGGCTCGCGCAGGGCGAGGCGGTGATCGGTGGCATCGGCCACAGCCATTTCGACCTGTGGGCGGCGGGGCACCGGCCGCAGAACTTCTACATGCTCGGCAGCATGGGGCTGGCCGTGCCGATCGGGCTTGGCGTCGCGACCGCGCAGCCGGACCGGCGGGTCTTCGTCCTGGAGGGCGATGGCTCGCTGCTGATGCAGCTCGGCTGCCTCTCGACCGTCGCGGCGCGGGCGCCGCGGAACCTGGCAATCCTGCTGCTGGATAACGGCATCTACCAGATCACCGGCGGCCAGCCCACGCCGGCAGAGGCGGCGGGGACGGACCTGGTCGCCGTGGCGCGGGGCTGCGGCATTGCGCGCGCGGCATGGGCGGCGGACGAGGCGGAGTTCGACCGGCTGGTCGAGGCCTGCCTCACGGAGGACGGCCCGCACTTCATCGGCCTGAAGCTGGACGATGCGATGCCGGAGGGCCAGACGGAGCGCGACCCGCCACAGCTGCGCGACCGCTTCATGCGCGGGATGGGGGTGAAGAAGTCCCGCCTGCCGGGGTGATTACGGCTGCGGCGTGACGCGCAGGACCAGCCCGTCCAGCGCCTCGGTCAGCCGGATCTGGCAGGCGAGGCGCCGTCCCTCCGGCACCTGGCCGAGCGCGTCCTCGATCATGTCGCGCTCGTCAGGCCGGGCCTCTCCCACCGCGGCGCGCCACTCCGGCGCAACCTCCACCATGCAGGTCGCGCAGGCCAGCTGGCCGCCGCATTCCGCGGGCAGGCCCGCGACATTGTGTCGGACGCCGACATGCATGGCGGTCGGGTCCTCGCCGCTCTCGAAACTGCGTTCGCTGCCGTCGGGCTGCAGGAAGGTGATGCGCATGCCCGCTCTGTAGCGCGGCGGCGCGGCGAGGTGCAGGCTGGGCGGAATAGGGAGGACCTGGCATGGCCTACGCGCCCTTCGACCTGACCGGCCGCGTCGCGCTGGTGACCGGCGGAAATGGCGGCATCGGCCTCGGCATGGCGGAGGCGCTGGCCCAGGCCGGCGCCGACATCGCCATCTGGGGCACCAATGAGGCGAAGAACGCGGCCGCCAGGGCGCGGCTGGAAGCGACCGGCCGCCGCGTGGTGGCGTTGCGCTGCGACGTGGGCGAGGAGGCCGAGGTCGAGGCAGCCTTTGCGGAGACGGTGCGCGCCTTCGGCCGCGTGGATGGCTGCTTTGCCAATGCCGGCGTCTCCGGCGGCCGCGCCGGGCCCTTCCTGGAGCGCACGAAGGAGGAATGGGACCGCGTCCTGCGCGTGAACCTGACCGGTGCCTTCCTAACCTTCCGCGCCGCGGCGCGGCACATGAAGGAACGCGGCGAGGGCGGCGTGCTGGTCGGCACGGCCTCGCTCGCCGCCATCGAGGGTGCGGCGCGCAACGAGCATTACGGCGCCTCCAAGGGCGGCATGACGGCGATGATCCGGGCGCTGGCCGTGGAGCTTGCGCGGTGGCGCATCCGCGCCAACGCCATCCTGCCCGGCTGGATCGAGACGGACATGACGGCGCGCTCCGTCGCCGACCCGAAGTTCAGCGGCAACGTGCTGCCGCGCATCCCGCTGCGCCGCTGGGGGACGGGGGCCGATTTCGGCGGCATCGCCGTCTACCTGATGAGCGACGCGGCCGCCTACCACACCGGCGATTCGATCCTGATCGATGGCGGCTACGCGCTGTTCTGACCGCGCCTTCAATAGACGCCCGGCAGCAGGCGCCAGGTCCGCCGGCGGTACTCCGCGTAGTCCGCACCGAAATGCGCGGCGAGCAGCGCCTCCTCCGCGCGGATGCGGGCGAGCACGATGGGGACCATGCAGGCTGTCAGCACGACGCCCGCCGCGGAGCGGAAGGTGAGCGCCCAGCCGAGGCTGCCGAGGAGCATGCCGAGATAGCTCGGGTGCCGGATGCGGCCATAGAGCCCGGTGGTGACCAGCGCATGTCCCGGCTGGATGGCGACCAGGCCGCTGAAGCGCTCGCCCAACACGAAGACCGGCCAGATCCTGAGGCCCCCGCCCAGCGCGTAGAGCGCGACGCCGGCCCAGCGCACCGCGTCGCCGTCCAGCACCCAGAGCCCCCTCCGGTCCATGAAGGCCGGCAGGTAGCCGAGCAGCAGGCCGATCGCCCCGAAGGCCGCCAGTACCCAGCGGTTCGAGCGGTCCTCCCGCTCCCCGCCGCGCAGATGGCCGCGGCTGAACGCGGCGAGCAGCACGAGCACCAGGGTGACGAGGACGAGCGCGACCCGCGCCGGATGCGCGAGGAAGCCGGTGAGGCTGCCCCAGCCGAGGACGGCAAGGCCAAGATAGGCCGCCGTCCCAAGGACGACGATGGAAGCGGTCTGCCAGGACGACACTCTCGGCCTCTCCGACGCGCCGCCGAGGATACCGGGAGGCGGGTTGCCCGGGCTACCCTGGCCGCGCCTTTGGAGGACCCTACATGCCGCGCCGCTTCATCGACATCTCCGTGCCGCTCAAGGCGGGCATTGCCAGCGACCCGCCGCATATGCTGCCGCAGATCGACTACCTGGACCATCACCAGACCGCGCCGCAGATGGCGGAGTATATGGGCGTGCCCGTCTCCGCCCTGCCGGAGGGCGAGTATGCGGCGGTGGAGAACGTCCGTATCTCGACGCATAACGGCACGCATCTGGACGCGCCCTACCACTTCTTCTCCCGCATGAATGAGCGGCTGAAGCCGGGCGGCGAGCCGTCCTGGCGCATCGACGAGGTGCCGCTGGAATGGTGTCACCAGCCGGGGGTGAAGCTCGATTTCCGCGCGCTGCCGGATGGCCATGTGGTGCAGCCGGACGATGTCGCGCGCGAGCTCGACCGCATCGGCCATGAGCTGCAGCCGCTGGAGATCGTGCTGGTGAACACGCGGGCCGGCAGCCGCTATGGCGAGGCGGACTATGTGGAGGCCGGCTGCGGCATGGGCCGCGCGGCGACGCTCTGGCTGCTGGAGCGCGGCGTCCGCGTGGTCGGCACCGATGCCTGGTCCTGGGACGCGCCTTTCAGCTTCACGAAGCGGCGGATCGCGGAGGGCGGCTCGCCCGAGCTGATCTGGGAGGGGCACCGCGTGGGGCGGGAGATCGGCTACTCGCACCTTGAGAAGCTGCACAATCTGGAGGCGCTGCCAGCGGAGGGCTTCCAGGTTGTGTGCTTCCCCGTGAAGGTGCATCGCGGCAGCGCGGGCTGGACGCGGGCCGTGGCGATCCTGGAGGAGTAGGGATTGGCGGCCCCCGGCCGGGAGTCTTCCAGTCGGCCCGGGCAAGCGCCGCCGAGAAACGATGAGAAAAAGGATGGTGGGGGTCTTGGGGGAGG
>DASQVL010000771.1:0-2769 GCA_035640795.1 Crenalkalicoccus sp.
GCAGGTCGCCGCCTGCGCCGTCTGCCGCACCGATCTGCACGTGGTGGATGGCGAGCTGCCCGACCCCAAGCCGCACCTGATCCCCGGGCACGAGATCGTCGGCCGCGTCCTGGCCTGCGGGGACGCCGTCTCGCGCTTCGCCCCCGGCATGCGGGTCGGCGTGCCCTGGCTCGGCTGGACCTGCGGCACCTGCCGCTTCTGCCGGAGCGGGCGGGAGAATCTCTGCGAGCAGGCGCGCTTCACCGGCTACCAGCTGGATGGCGGCTATGCCGGCCTCGCCATCGCCGATGCGCGTTTCTGCTTCCCCATCCCCGAGGCCTGTGCGGACGCCGAGGCCGCGCCGCTGCTCTGCGCCGGGCTGATCGGCCACCGCGCGCTGCGCCTCGCAGGGGCGGAGGCGCGGCGCATCGGCCTCTACGGCTTCGGCGCGGCGGCGCACATCGTGGCCCAGGTCGCGCGGTGGGAGGGGCGCGAGGTCTACGCCTTCACCCGTCCCGGCGATGCCGCGGCGCAGGAATTCGCGCGCAGCCTCGGCGCCGTCTGGGCGGGCGGGTCGGACGCGCCGGCGCCGGAGAAGCTGGACGCCGCGCTGATCTTCGCCCCGGTCGGCGCGCTGGTGCCGGCGGCGCTGCGTGCCGTCGCGCGCGGCGGCACGGTCGTCTGCGCCGGCATCCACATGAGCGACATTCCGTCCTTCCCCTACGCGCTGCTGTGGGAGGAGCGGGTGGTCCGCTCGGTCGCCAACCTGACGCGCGAGGATGGGGAGGCGTTCCTCGCCCTCGCCCCCCACGTGCCGGTGCGCACCAGCGTGGAGGTGCTGCCGCTCGACGAGGCGAATGCGGCGCTGGCGCGGCTCCGCGCCGGGGAGGTCACGGGCGCGCTGGTGCTGCAACCCTGAGCCGGCCGCGGCCACGCGCTATCCCGCCGCAGGCGCGTGCCCAGCCTGCGCGGGCGGCAGGGCGGCGGGCGGGTCGAGGCGTCACCGGGCCGGAGGCGGCGCCGTCCCCCTCACCCGCGGCCGGCCAGCACCTCCCCCATCCGGCGCAGCGCCACCGCCTGCTGGCGCAGCCAGCCGCCGGTCGCCAGCGCCTCCGGCTCCTCCGGTGCGCCGGTCGGCAGGTAGGTGTCGCGGCGCCAGTCCGCCGTGCCGAAGAGCCAGTCCCAGACCGGCAGCAGCACCGCGTAGTTGCGCCCGGTGGCGCCGGCCGAGAGCACGCCATGGTGCAGCCGGTGGAAGCGCGGCGAGACCAGCAGGCGTTCACCCACCCGCCCGAAGCTGAGGCGGACATTGGCGTGGGAGAAGCTCTCGACCAGGCGCAGCAGGATCAGCACCAGCGGGTACTGGTCCGGCGGCACGCCGATGAGGAGGGCGATGGCGGCGAACCAGGCGCCGGCCAGCACCTCGTCCAGCAGGTGGTTGCGGTCGTCGGTCCAGAGCGTCATCTGCCGCTGTGCGTGGTGCACGGCGTGCAGCTGCCACCACCAGCGGAAGCCGTGCTGGGCGCGGTGGCGCCAATACTCGGCGAAGTCCAGCACCACCACGTAGAGCGCGAAGGCCAGAAGCGGCCGCTCGCGCAGGCCGGGCAGCAGCTCCTCCAGCGTCGGCGGCACGAAGCCGGCCTCGGCGAGCCAGCCAGCGGCGCGTGCGCCGGCGGAGGCGAACAGCACGAAGGCGATCAGCGGCAGCAGGCCGAGCCGGACCAGCAGGGTGTAGAGGATGTCGGTGCGCACGGCCCGAGGATCGGTGACCGGCTCGACCGGCCGCCAGGCCTCGAGGGGGCGGCAGACCAGCCAGACCACCGCCACCTGCACCAGGCCGAGCAGGGCGAAGTCCACCCAGGCATAGGCGTCCTCCTCCCACTCCATCAGGCCGAGGGCGTAGAGGGCGGGCTGCACGGCGCGGGTGAAGACGGCGCCGGTGACGGCGAGATGCGCCTCGGTCAGCATCAGGCGATCCCGGCCTCCGGCAGCAGGGCGAAGCGAAGGCCGCGCGCCTGCAGCCCGGCCAGCACCTGGTCGAGCACCAGGGCGAAGGGCTGCTGCCGGTCGCGCACGCCCCAGTGCAGCACCACCACCTCGCCGTCGCGAGTGCGCTCGATGGCCTGGCGCGCCAGGGCGGCGTTGGGATGGCGGGCGCTGTCCAGCTCGTCCCCCCAGAAGCCGTGCGCGGTCCAGCCCTGGTGGCGGAAGCCGGCCGCCTGGGCCAAGGCGAGCGCATTCGGCGTGGTGCGGCCGCCCGGGGCGCGCCAGAGCGGCAGGATGCGCGCCGCGGGCGCCATCTCGCGCAGCCGCTCGAGCGGGCGGCGGAGTTCGGCGGCAAGGCCGGCGGCGTCCAGCACCTCGCCCCCGCCGCCATGGGCGGGGAGGTAGCGGACCTCGCCCGGGGCGGGGTCGGCGCGGAAATACCAGTGGCGCCAAGTGTGGGTGGCGAAGGCGTGGCCCTCGGCCGCGCGGTCGCGCCAGAAGGGCGCCCAGGCATCGGAGAGGGTGGTGCTGCCGTTGAAGCTCGGCTCGTTCGCCAGGAAGAGCGTCGCCGGCACCTCCCGCCGGCGGAGGGTGACGGCGATCGCCTCGGCCTCCCGCCCCCAGCCGGTGTCGATCGTCAGGTAGACGGTGCCGGTCGCGGCGCGGGCGAGGGCGGGCGCAGTCATGGCGGCGGCCATGGCGAGCAGGGCGCGGCGTGGCGCGGTCATCGCGGCCAGTAGCCCCAGCGCGGCCGAGGGGCGGGGGCTTGGGCGGGGGTGGCGGGGGGATTCCCGGCCATGGCGG
>DASQVL010000772.1:0-4587 GCA_035640795.1 Crenalkalicoccus sp.
CAGCGCCGCGACGGGGCCGACCACCGTGATCGACGGCGGGCGCACCCCGGCGTCCGCGGCGGCCGTCGCGATCGTCCCGAGCGTCGCCAGCACCGTCCGCTGGCCGGGCAGCGTCCCCTGCTCGACGACCGCCGCGGGCTCCTCGGGCGAGCGCCCGCCGGCCACCAGCTGCTCGGCGATCAGCCCGAGCCGGCGCACGCCCATGTAGAAGACGAGCGTCCCGGGGAACGCGGCCAGCGCCGGCCACTCGACCTGGGAGGAAGGCGCCCCGGCCGCCCCCTTCGCCGGGTCCTCGTGCCCCGTGACGAACGCGACGGCGCTGGCCATGCCGCGCTGCGTCACGGGAATCCCCGCGTACGCCGAGGCGGCGATCCCCGCCGTGACGCCCGGCACGACCTCGTAGTCCAGGCCCGCCTCGCGCAGGGCCAGCGCCTCCTCGCCGCCCCGCCCGAAGACGAACGGATCGCCGCCCTTGAGCCGCACGACCTGCCGGCCGGCCCGGACGTGCTCGACCAGCAGCCGCGTCGTCTCCTCCTGTGGCACCTGCTCGCCGCCGCCGATCTTGCCGACGTCGACCACCTCGGCGCCCTCGCGCACGAGGTCCAGCGCGGCGCGGGGGATGAGCTTGTCGTGCAGGACGACATCGGCCGCCGCCAGCACCTCGGCGGCGCGCAGCGTCAGCAGGCCCGGGTCGCCCGGCCCGGCGCCGACCAGCCAGACCTCGCCCGGACGGGGGCCGTCGCCGGCGGCGAGCGCGGAACCGTGATCCACTTGCGGCATGACGGGGGCGCCCCCAAAATACGTTTGACAGAGAGTAGTTATTGCGTTCCACACTCTTCAAGCGTTTTTTGCGGAGGGGCCCCATGGCGGCAACCGGCAAGCCTTCCGGCGTCGAGGTGCAGAAGGCGGCGAGCCAGCGGCTCCGCGGCGACATTGCCGAGCAGCTGGCCCTGCCCGCCGACCACAAGGGCGGCATCACCGAGAGCGCCTACAACCTGTTGAAGTTCCATGGAACCTATGAGCAATTCGACCGCGACACCGCGACCGAGCGGAAGCAGCGCGGCGAGGACAAGGAGTGGCAGTTCATGGTCCGCGTGCGCGCCCCGGGGGGCGTGCTGACGGCGGCGCAGTACCTGGTGCTGGACCGGCTGGCGGACCGCTATTCCAACGGCACGCTGCGGATCACCACCCGCCAGGCCTTCCAATTCCACGGCGTGCTGCGGGAGAATCTGAAGCCGACGATCCGGGAGGTGAACGAGGCCCTGCTCACCACCATGTCGGCCTGCGGCGACGTGGTGCGCAACGTCATCACCTCCCCCGCGCCGCGGCGGGATTCGGTGCACCGCGCGCTGATCGAGGGCGCGCGGACGCTGGCCACCGCCCTGATGCCGCGGAGCCGCGCCTATCATGAGATCTTCCTGGACGAGGAGCGCGTGGCCGGCAGCGGGGAGGAGGAGGAGCCCCTCTTCGGCCCCACCTACCTGCCGCGCAAGTTCAAGATCGGCCTCGCCCATCCCGGCGACAACACGGTGGACGTGCTGGCCAACGACCTCGGCCTGATCGCCATCTTCGAGGGCGATACGCTGGCGGGTTGGCAGGTCTGCATCGGCGGCGGCATGGGCATGACGCACAACCGCGCCGACACCTATCCGCGGCTGGCGACGCCCATCGCCTTCGTCGCGCCGGAGGATCTGGTGCGCGTCGCCGAGGCGGTCGTGAAGCTGACCCGCGACCTCGGCAACCGCAGCGACCGCAAGCGCGCCCGCCTGAAATACGTGGTGGACGATCTGGGCGAGGCGGCGGTGCGCGCGGAGCTCGAGCGGCATTTCGGCGGGCCCCTGCCGCCCGCCCGGCCCATGCCGAAGCTCGAGATGCCGGAGCTGCTCGGCTGGCACGCCCAGGGCGACGGGCGGTACTGGCTCGGTGTGCCCGTCCCCTCCGGCCGCATCCAGGATGCGGAGGGGGTGGCGCTGCGCAGCGCGCTGCGGGAGATCATCGAGCGCTTCGGCGCCGACCCGGTGCTGACGCCGCAGCAGGACATCCTGCTGACCAACCTGCCGGGCACGGCCCGCGCGCCGGTGGAGGCGGTGCTGCGCGCGCATGGCGTGACCTTCGCCGAGGAACTCTCGCCGCTCGCCCGCTGGGCGCTGGCCTGCCCGGCCCTGCCCACCTGCGGCCTGGCGCTGACCGAGGCCGAGCGGGTGCGCGCGCCGATCCTCGCCCAGGTGGAGACGGAGCTGGCGCGCCACGGCCTCGAAGGCGAGCGGATCAGCCTGCGCATCACCGGCTGCCCGAATGGCTGCGCGCGGCCCTATCAGGGCGATATCGGCCTGGTCGGCCGCGTCCCGGGCCAGTATGCGATTTTCGTCG
The DNA here is from genome assembly GCA_035640795.1 of Crenalkalicoccus sp. GTDB lineage: Bacteria > Pseudomonadota > Alphaproteobacteria > Acetobacterales > Acetobacteraceae > DASQVL01. The sequence continues at coordinate 2,371 of DASQVL010000772.1, forward strand.
GCGGCGACTTCGCCGGCACGCGCCTCTCCTTCCCGCTGCTGGAGCGGGTGCCGGAGGCGGGAATCGGCGCGGCGCTGGCGCCGCTCTTCGCCGCCTGGGCAGCGGAGCGCGCGCCGGGCGAGGGCTTCGGCGACTTCGCGGCGCGCACGGGGCGGGAACGGCTGCTGGAGATCGCGGCGCCCGCCCGGGCGGCCTGAGGGCCGGTCGCCCCCGGCCGCGGGCCAAGCCGAGGCGAAGCGCGACGGGTCCCTGTGCCGGCGCGGCGGACAAGCCCCGGCGCGCCATGACGGCCGGGCTCGGACCCCGGCCCCGTAACCCTCCTCATCCCCCGGGCGCGGCCCAGATGTGGGCCGTGGGAGAGGGAGGCCCGGCATGCTCGACCGCATCGGCGCCCTGCTGTCGGGGCTGGCGTTTGGCGCCTGCTCGGTGATCGGCCGGCGCGCCGGCATCGAGGAGCCGAGCTACACCGTGGCGGACCGGCTGGGGCCGGTCGAGATCCGCGCCTATGGCCCGCGCCTCGCTGCCGAGACGGTGGTGGAGGGCGACGAGCTTGCCGCCCGCAGCGCCGGCTTCCGGCGCCTCGCGGCGTACATCTTCGGCGCCAACCATGGCGGGGCGAAGATCGCCATGACCGCCCCGGTGGCGCAGTCCGGCCAGCGGATCGCGGTGACTGCGCCGGTCGCGCAGGACGAAGCCGTCGGGGGCGGCTGGCGCATCCGCTTCTTCATGCCGGCCGAATGGACGCGTGAGCGCCTGCCGGCGCCGAACGACCCCGCGGTGCGGATCGTGGAGGTGCCCGCCGTGACCATGGCCGTGCTGCGCTTTTCGGGCGTGCCGCGGCCGGAGGCGGTGGCGGAGGAGCGCGCCGTGCTGATGCGTGCCCTGGCGGGCAGCCCCCCTGGCACGCGGCCCTGGCACGCGGTGGGCGAGCCGGAGGAGTGGTTCTACGACCCGCCCTGGACCCTGCCGCCGCTGCGGCGCAACGAGGTGGCGGTGCCGGTGGTGCGGTAGGAGGGCCTACTGGTGCTGCTGGAGAGGATTGAACTCTCGACCTCTCCCTTACCAAGGGAGTGCTCTACCACTGAGCTACAGCAGCGAAGCCCACAAGCAGCCGCGCGCTAGCTACCGCCTCCCCCCCGCCGCGGCAAGCCCCGCCTCCGCCGGCGCCGCCAGCGCCAGCAGCTCCTCCAGCACCGGCCCCAGCAGCTTCGACTCCACCAGCCGGAAGGCGCGCGCCGCCGCGGCGCCGTCGAAGACCCGGTGGTCGAAGCAGAGATAGATCTCCGCCCGACCATCCGCATCGATCGGCCCGTAGGTCAGGAAGCTCGTCCAGAGCGAGACGGCATGGGCGAAGGCGATCCCCTGGTTGCCGACCACCGAAATCCCGAAGCTGCCGAAATGGTTCGGCACCTGCCGCCCCCAATTCCGCCCGAGCCAGAGCAGCCCGCGCCGCAGCGCCCAGGGCAGCCGCGCCACCCGCATCGCCACCTGCCAGTCCGGCACCTCGCCCTCCGGCGCCTCCTTTGCGTGGCGGATCGCCTCGGCGATGGCCGGCAGCGCCATGCCCTCCGGCCGCTTCACCCGGGCCAGGAACAACGCCTTCTCGCCTGCCGCCTCGCGCTCCACCACGATCGCGGCGACACTCGCCGGCAGCTCGTACAGATGGGGCCAGGGCAGCTTCACGAAGACCTGGCGCAGCTCCGGCATCTCGGCGGCCGCAAGGGCGTGCGCCTTGGCGAACAGCGCGGGCCAGGGCGGCCGCGGCCAGGCGGCGGCGCGCGCCGCCACCACCACGCCGAGCGCCAGCTCTCCGGAGAGCACGCCCCGCGGCACGTCCTGTGCCAGCGCGCAATACCCGGCCACCAGCCGCCGCGCCGGGGAGAGCGGCACATTCCGCCCCCTCATGCCCCGCCATCCCGTCCCATGTCGGGGGCATAGAGCATTCCGGCGACGGCGCCAGAGCCGGATTTGCCGGCCGCCGCCGGCGCGGGCATGGAGCGCCCGCAATGCCCCACCCCGCCCCTGCCTCCCCCGCCTGGCCGCAGGATGGCGCGCCGGCCATCCTGGTCACCGGCGCCTCCTCCGGTATCGGCGCCGCGCTGGCCCGCGTCGCCGCGAAGGAGGGCCTGCCGCTGCTCCTCGTCGGGCGGCAGACGGCACCGCTCGAGGCGCTGGCCGCGGAGATTGCCGCCGGCGGCCCGCCCGCCCATGCGCTGC
>DASQVL010000773.1:0-3254 GCA_035640795.1 Crenalkalicoccus sp.
AGCGCGCCGCCCCACGCGCCGTCCAGCAGGCCCTGCAGCATCTCGATCAGCGAGGCGCGCAGCGCCCGCCGCGCCTCCTCCTCCGCGAAGACGCCGGGGTCGGCCGTCAGGGTCTCCTCCGCATCGGCGAGCAGCGACGCCGCCTCCGCAAGCGTCGCCAGATCGCAGCGCAGCAGCGCGGCACGGTCCGGCCGCAGCACCCCGCCGCGGCGCGGCAGCCGGAAGGCGCGCTCCACCGTCGCCGCCGCCAGGACGATGAGCGCCCAGCGCACCTCTCCATGGGCCGCGGCTTCCTGCAGCGCACCTGGACCGCTGGCCAGCACGTGCCCGGGCCCCGCCTCGGACCCGTTCAGCCGCAGCGGCGCGCCGCTGAGCGGCAGCAGCACGCAGGCGAGGCCGGCCGGCACCGCGGTCTGCACCAGCATCGGGCTGCTTTGCCCGAGCAGGAGCACGACATCGCCGAGTCCGACGCGCATCGCCTCCACCCGGAAGGCGCCGCGCCGCAGGGGCAGGATCACGGGCGTCTTGCCGAGCAGGCTCGGCGGGACGGCGGCCAGGTCCGAGACCCGCAGCGGCCGCGCGCCGAGATTCCGCAGCGGGTCAGCCCGCCGCATGGGCGCGCGGCCAGGCCGGGCCGTGCTGGCGGCAGGCCGGATAGGGCTTGCGGGTCGCGACGCAGCGCGGGCGGCGCGCCCGGGCGCCGGTCGAGCGCGGAATTCTTGACATCGATCGGCCATTCGCAGCTTGGCAGCCCACCCTACCATCGAGTTGCGGCGCCGCGGGCCCGGCCCGGACAGCCCGGCCGGGCGCGCAAGTGGTCCGTGGTGCGCCACACAGGTGAGGAACGGTGATCCATGGTGCGAGTTCAACGCCTGGCTTGCGTGATCGGGCCAGCGCTCGCAGCGACGTTGTGGCTGCCGGCGCCAGCGGCGGCCCAGATTTCGGAACAGACCTTCCGCGGCGGGCGCACCGGCGACCTCGCCACGCTCTGTGCTGCCCCGGAAACCGAGGTGCAGGGGGTGGCGGCGCGGGCCTGGTGTCAGGGCTTCATCGTCTCCGCCGGGCAGTACCACGGCGCGCTGGCCGCCGCCGATCCGGCGCGGGAGCGCGTCTACTGCCTGCCCAGCACGAGTGACCTGACACTGGACCAGGTGCGCACCGCCTTCGTCGCCTGGGCGCAGGCGCATCCCGAATATGCCAACGAGAAGGCGATCGACGGCCTGATGCGCTTCGCGGCGGCGACCTGGCCCTGCCCGGCCGCGACCGCCACGCGCAGCGGCCGATGAGGCGAGAGGAGGCTGCCATGAATCGTACCCCCCTGCTGGCCGCAGCCCTGCTGCTGACCGGCCTGGCCGGTTGCTCCGACCTCTCCCCCACCGCGCAGCGGACCATGACGGGCGGCCTGGGCGGCGCGGCCGGCGGCGCGCTGATCGGCGCGATGGCAGGCGATGCAGGGATGGGCGCGCTGATCGGTGCAGGGGTCGGCGTGGCGGGCGGCTATCTCTACGACCAGCACAAGCAGAGCGAGCAGCGCGCCTATCAGCGCGGCGTCCAGGCCGGGCGCAGCTCGAGCTATTAGAGCATTCCACGCGAAGTGTGCGCGGTTCGCCGCGGGAAATGCGATCAAGAACAAAATGCCAGGGCATCTCAGCCGTGCACGGCACGGGTGAGACCGCCTTACACAAATCCTGACTTGCGGTCTGCGAAGCAGGCTGAGCGGCCGAATGGCCGTCGCGGCCATTGCCGCCTAGCCTAGCGGCCGCAGGCTGCGCCGGCGCCTGAGGACATTTGTGTAGGGCGTTTGTGTGTCAACACAAACGCACGCCGGTATGAAAACGCCCTGACGCAGGTTTCGCCGCGCCTGCGCACGGCGCTCAGCCCGCCCGGCGCACCAGCGTTTCGCTCGGCAGTTCGCCGAAGGTCAGCCGGTAGTCGCGCGAGAACTGGCCGAGATGCCAGAAACCGCAGCTGAGCGCCGCCGCCTTCACCGAGCGGTAGGGCGCCGCCGGGGAGAGCAGCATCGCCCGCGCCATGCCCATGCGCCGCAGCTTCAGGTAGCGGTGTGGGCTGACGCCAAAGGCGGCGTGGAACGCCTCCTGCAGGCCGGAGGCCGAGACGCCGAGCGCGCCGCACAGCTCCTCCGTATAGACCGGCTTGTCGGGACGGGCACAGAGATAGGTATCGGCCTCGCGCACGATGCGCTGCTGCGCGACGGCGCGATGGCGCCGGGCCTCGCGCCGCGGCTGCGCGGCGTCCTGCAGGCGGCCGGCCGCGTCGAGCAGCGCGTTGCGCAACAACTGCCGCGCCTCCACGCCAGGCGGCGCGCCGCCTTCCGCGTGGACGGTGCGGATGAGCGAGACGAGCCGCGCCCGCGTGGCGCCGCCGGCCTGCGGCGGCGCCACGGGCCGCGCGGGCTCGCGCCAGAGCCGCTCGGCGCTGACCAGGGCGAAGGTGCAGGGGCGGTTGAAGGAGGCCGCAAAGGGCGCGCCCGGCTGCAGCACCGGCGTCTCAAGCGGGTCGAGCGGCTTCGCGTTCCACCGCGTGCCCTCCGCGCCCTCGAGCAGGACGATGCAGCCTCTGCGGCCCGCCCGGGCCGCGCCCATCAGGAAGAGCGGGCCAGCCTGCACCACCTCGAGCGTGACGTCCTCGAACGCGATGGTCGAGACCGCGCTGCGGAAGTTTGCCTCCCGCGGGACGGCGGCACGGACGGCAATGGCGGTGAGCCGCTCCTGCAGCTCGGATGCCTCTTCGATCAAGACACGGGTCGGCAGCATCCCGGACATGGTCGTCTCCGTTGCCTGCGGCCTGCTGCAGCGGACACTAGCATATCGACACTTGCCTCAAATGATGCATCGCAAGACCGCACCGGTGCCGTCATCCCAAAGGCGCGAGTGATGCCATGGCGATGCATGTGCCGTGTTTTCCCGATAGCGGTTCACGGACGCCCGCGCGGCCCGCTTCGCTAGGGTAGGCGCCGAACGGCGTCCGTCCGCGTCTCGTCCGGCGCGGCGCCGCTGCGATGGCGCGCGCTGCGGCGCGCGCGATGCGGCGCCGCGCTGAATGCGCGACGCGTCCGGAGGGGAGGATGGGCTCGTTGGTTGTCGCGGTGTTCGAGGCGGAGGAGGCGGCGCGCAACGCTGCGGCGACCCTGGACCGGCTGCACCGCGACGGCACCGTCACCGTCTACGCGCAGGCCATCGTGCTGCGCGCGCCGCGCGGCGGCATGCAGGCGCGTGAACCGGTGCGCCCCGGCA
>DASQVL010000774.1:0-2392 GCA_035640795.1 Crenalkalicoccus sp.
AGGGCGAGACCACCAACGACCTATTCGCCTTCCTCACGGCGGAGCCGAACGCTGAGGTGGGTGCGATCCATCCGAAGGCGATGCCGGTGATCCTGACGACGCCGGAGGAGCTGGAGACCTGGATGACGGCGCCCGCGCCAGAGGCACTGACGTCCCGGCGCCCCTTGCCCGACGGCGCGCTGCGCGTGGTCGCTAGGGGCCAGCGGCAGGATGGCGGCAACTAGGTGCCCCTTGCCGCGGGCCGGCTGCTGCAGACGAAGCGCGAGGCACGGCGCTGCGCGACGTGGCGTCCATTCTGCCAACCTGGCACTGGGCCGTCCCCTACCCCCTGGCATCTCGAAAGGTGGGGGTGGGGGTCGCCCGGGCCCTTTTGCGCCGCGCCTTCAGGGCTTATCGGTGCGATAATCGTCGAAATGTCGTTGACACGGGCGGCTGCGGACGTATCTTCGAGGAGAATCGAACGATCGGGTGCGGAGATGGACGGCACACAGGCGGTGGGCGCCCTCGGCGCCCTGGCCCATGAGCATCGCCTCGCGGTTTACCGCATGCTCGTCGAGCGCGGGCCGGACGGCCTCGCCGCGGGCGCCATTGCTGGTCGCCTCGGCATCCCCGCCTCCTCGCTCACCTTCCACCTCCAGCATCTCCTGCGCGCGGGCCTTGCCACCCAGCGCCGCATCGGCCGCCAGCTCATCTACGCGGCCGACTTCGGCGCGATGAACGCGCTCATCGGCTTCCTGACCGAGAATTGCTGCGGGCGCGACGGGCCGCAGCTCGCCGCCGCTTGCGCACCAGCCTGCTCGCCCCCCGCCACATCCGCGTCCCACAGGAGGAGCGCATGAAACGCTTCCACGTCCACCTCGCCGTCGAGGACCTCGGCCAATCGGTGCGTTTCTATAGCGCGCTGTTCGCGGCGGAGCCGACCGTGCTGAAGGACGATTACGCCAAGTGGATGCTTGAGGACCCGCGGGTGAACTTCGCGATCTCGGCGCGCGGCGGCGCGCCGGGCATCGAGCACCTCGGTATCCAGGCGGAGGACGAGGCGGAGCTGGCCGAGGTGTTCGGTCGCCTCGCCGCCGCGGAGCGGCCGGTGATCGAGGAGGCCAGCGCCACCTGCTGCTACGCGAAGTCAGAGAAGCAGTGGATCTCCGACCCGCAGGGCGTGGCCTGGGAGACCTTCTGGACCCACGGCGAGAGCACCGTCTACGGCATGGGCGGCGCCGTCGGCCGCCTCGCCGAGGCCGCCTGCTGCACCCCCGCGACGCCGCAGGGTGTCTGCTGCGCGCCGAAGCCCGAGCTGCCCGCAACGGCGCCCTGCTGCGGTGCCCGGACGGAGGCCGCGTCATGACGATAACCATCTACCACAACCCGGCCTGCGGCACCTCGCGCAACACGCTCGCCATGATCCGCAACAGCGGCGTCGAGCCGGGCGTGATCGAATACCTCAAGACGCCGCCGAGCCGGGAGGAACTGGCCGACCTGATCCAGCGCATGGGCGTGCCGGTGCGCGCGGTGCTGCGCGAGAAAGGCACGCCCTATGCCGAACTCGGCCTCGACGATCCGGCCCTGACCGACGACCAGCTTCTCGACGCGATGATGGCGCACCCGATCCTCATCAACCGGCCCATCGTGGTGACGCCGCTGGGCGTGAAGCTCTGCCGCCCCTCCGAGACGGTGCTCGAAATCCTCCCCGACCCTCAGCGCGGCGCATTCAGCAAGGAAGACGGCGAGCGGGTGGTGGACGAGGCCGGTCGGCGCGTCGGCGGCCCGGCGTGACGGCGCCGCTGCCACAACGGATCGCCGCCGAGGCCGTCGCCACCGCGCTGCTCCTCGCCGCCGTCGTCGGCTCGGGCATCATGGCGGAGCGCCTGGCGGGCGGCAGCGTCGGTCTCGCGCTCCTCGCCAACACGATCGCCACGGCGGGCGCGCTGGCGGCGCTGATCGTCACCTTCGGGCCGGTCTCCGGCGCCCACATGAACCCGGCCGTCTCGCTCGCCCTGGCGGCGCGGGGCGTCCTGCCGCGCGGCGACGTGCCCGGCTACCTCGCCGCACAGATCGCGGGCGCCGTCGTCGGCGTCTGGGTAGCCCATCTCATGTTCGACCTGCCTGTGTTGCAGGCCTCCACCACGGCGAGGACCGGCGTCGGTCAGTGGACGGGCGAGTTCGTCGCGACCTTCGCCCTGCTCTCCGTCGTCTGGGGCTGCGTGCGGCACAACGCTGCCGTGGCGCCGTGGGCGGTCGCCTGCGTCATCGCCGCGGCCTATTGGTTCACCTCCTCCACCTCCTTCGCCAACCCCGCCGTGACGCTGGCGCGGGCGCTGTCGGACACCTTCGCCGGTATCCGGCCAGCCGATGCGCCGGCCTTCATCATCGCCCAGCTTCTCGGCGCCGCGGC
>DASQVL010000775.1:0-6565 GCA_035640795.1 Crenalkalicoccus sp.
GGCCCGAGTGCAGCGTGATGGCCTCGGCGACCTGGCGCCCGATGGTCTGCAGCGGGTTCAGCGAGGTCATCGGCTCCTGGAACACCATGCCGGCCGTGCCGCCGCGGAGCTGCCGGAGCGTGGATTCCGCGGCCCCCAGGACATCCACGCCGTCCAGCAGGATCCGCCCCGTCGGGTTGCTCGCCGCCTGCGGCAGCAGGCGCAGCACGGAGAGCGCGGTCACCGACTTGCCGCTGCCGGATTCGCCCACCAGCGCCAGCGTCTCCCCCGGCTCGACCGTGAAGGAGACGCCGCGCACCACGCGCCGCTCGCCGAAGGCGACGGAAAGGTCCTCGACCTCAAGCAGGTTCATGCGCGGACCGCGTCGGCCGTCGCGAGTGGCGTCTCGCCCGTGCCATGGCCCAGCGCACCGCCCGGAAGGCGCCGCGGATCGAAGGCGTCGCGCACCGCCTCGCCCACGAAGATGAGAAGGGTCAGCACGCCGCCCAGCACGACGAAGCCGGTGAAGGCGAGCCAGGGCGCCTGCAGGTTGTTCTTGCCCTGGGAGAGCAGCTCGCCCAGCGAGGGCGAGCCCGGCGGCAGGCCGAAGCCGAGGAAATCCAGCGAGGCGAGCACCGTGACCGAGCCGCTCAGGATGAAGGGCAGGAAGGTGAGCGTCGCAACCATCGCGTTGGGCAGGATGTGGCGCAGCATGAGCTGCACGTCGGAGACGCCCAGGGCGCGCGCCGCGCGGACATAGTCGAGGTTCCGGCCGCGCAGGAACTCCGCCCGCACCACGCCGGTCAGCCCCATCCAGGAGAACAGCAGCAGGAAGCCGAGCAGGGTCCAGAACCCCGGCTCGATCACGCTCGCCAGGATGATCAGGAGAAACAGCTGCGGCATGCCCGACCAGATCTCGATGAAGCGCTGGAAGAGCAGGTCGGTCAGCCCCCCGTAGAAGCCCTGCACCGCCCCGGCGGCGATCCCGATGGCGGAGGCCAGGATGGTCAGGGCGAAGCCGAAGAGCACGGAGATGCGGAAGCCGTAGATGACCCGTGCCAGCACGTCGCGCGCCTGGTCGTCCGTCCCCAGCAGGTTCTGCCAGCTGGGCGGCGAGGGTGCCGGCCGGCCGAGGTCGCGCACCACCGTCGCGTAGGAATAGGGCACGGCCGGCCAGACCATCCAGCCATGCGTCCGGACCTGCTCGACCACCGCCGGGTCGTGCCAGTCGGCCTCGGTCGGCAGGCCGTCCGGCAGGATGTCGCTCTCGGCGTAGTCGGCGAGGACGGGGAAGAACAGCCGCCCGTCCACCTCGGCCACCAGCGGCCGGTCATTCGCCAGAAACTCGGCAAAGAGCGTCACCAGGAAGAGGGCGAGGAAGAGCTGGAAGGAGATCCAGCCGCGCCGGTTCGCCCGGAAATTCGCGAGCCGCCGGCGCGTCAGGGGCGAGAGCCTCATCGCCGCGCCTCGAAGTCGATGCGCGGGTCCACCAGCGTGTAGGTGAAGTCACCCACGATCTGCATGACGAGGCCGAGCAGGGTGAAGACGTAGAGCGCGCCGAACATTACCGGGTAGTCGCGGCGGATCGCCGCCTCGAAGCCCAGCAGGCCGAGCCCGTCGAGCGAGAAGATGATCTCCACCAGCAGCGCGCCGGTGAACAGGATGCCGATGAAGGCGGCGGGGAAGCCCGCGATGATGAGCAGCATGGCGTTGCGGAAGACATGGCCGTAGAGCACGCGCCGCTCTCCCGCCCCCTTGGCGCGCGCGGTCACCGTGTATTGTTTGTGGATCTCCTCAAGGAAGCAGTTCTTGGTCAGCATGGTCAGGCCCGCGAAGCCGCCCACCACCAGCGCGACCGTGGGCAGCACCATGTGCCAGGCGTAATCCAGGGCGCGGTCGAGGAAGGGTGCCCCCGCCATGTCCGGGCTCAGCAGGCCACGCAGGGGGAACCACTGCAGGAAGCTGCCGCCCGCGAACAACACGACCAGCAGGATGGCGAAGAGGAAGCCCGGGATGGCGTAGCCCACCAGCACCACCGCCGAGGTCCAGAGGTCGAAGCGGCTGCCGTCCCGCACCGCCTTGCGGATCCCGAGGGGGATGGAGACCAGGTAGATGATCAGCGTGGACCACAGGCCGAGCGAGACGGAGACCGGCAGCTTCTCCAGGATCAGCTCGGCGACCGGCCGCCCGCGGAACAGCGAGGTGCCGAGATCGAAGCGGAGATAGCCGGTCAGCATCTCCCAGAAGCGCTGCGGCGCCGGCTTGTCGAAGCCGAAGGCCTTCTCGATGTCGCGCACCACGGCGGGGTCCAGGCCGCGGGCGCCGCGGTAGCGCGTCTCCTCGCCGCCGCCCGTGCGCTGGGCGGGCGCGGGCAGCGTCTCGCCGCCGCCCTCGCCGGAGATGCGGCCGACGGCGCTGGCGCCGCGTCCGCGCAGCTCCGCCAGCGCCTGCTCCACCGGCCCGCCCGGCGCGAACTGCACGATGGTGAAGTTGATCAGGATGATGCCGAAGAGCGTCGGAAGGATCAGCGCGAGCCGGCGGAGAAGATAGGCACCCAATGCCGCTCAGTCCTGCTTCGAGGCGCGCCTGGCCTCTTCCACCGCGCCTTCCCGCCCGCGCTCCACCCACCAGGCGTTGAGGGCGAGCCCGTAGCGCGGGTTGCGCGGCGGCAGGCCGAACTTGTCCCAGTAGGCGATGCGGAAGCTGCTGAGGTGCCAGTGCGGGATGACGTACCAGTGCCACAGCAGCACGCGGTCCAGCGCGTGGCACCGCGCGATCAGCTCGGCACGGTCGGGGGCGGCGATCACCTGCTCGATCAGCGCGTCCACCACCGGGTCGCAGATGCCGGCGACGTTCTGGCTGCCCTCCCGCTTCGCCGCCTCGCAGCTGAAGAAGTCGCGCTGCTCGTTGCCGGGGGAGAGGCTCTGCGGGATGGCGTCCACCGTCATGTCGTAGTCGAAGGCCTCGATCCGCTTCTGGTACTGGGCCAGGTCGACGGTGCGCACCCTGGCCTCGATGCCGAGGCGCTGCAGGGTCTGGACATAGGGCAGTGCCACACGCTCGAAGCTCGGCTCGCCGAGCAGGATCTCGAAGCCGAAGGGCCGGCCGGCGGCGTCCTGCAGCCGCCGCTCCTTCACCTCCCACCCCGCCTGCTTCAGCAGGTCGAGCGCGCGGCGCAGCTGGGCGCGGTTGTTGCCGCTGCCATCCGTCTTCGGCAGGGCGAAGGGCGTGGTGAAGACCTGCTCCGGCACCTTGCCGCGGAAGGGCTCCAGGATCTCGAGCTCGCGGCCCTGCGGCAGGCCGGAGCTCGCCAGCTCGGAATTCGCGAAGAAGGAGGTGGTGCGGGTATAGGCGCCGTAGAACAGGTTGGCGTTCATCCACTCGAAGTCGAAGCCGTTGCACAGCGCCTCGCGCACCCGCGCATCCTGGAAGAGCGGCCGGCGCAGGTTCATGGTGAAGGACTGCATGCCGGCCGGCAGCTCGTTCGGGATCTCCTTCTTGATCACCAGGCCGCGGCGCATCGCCGGGAAGTCGTAGGCGGTCGCCCATTCCTTGGCGATGTTCTCCTGCCTTATGTCCACCTGGCCGGCCTTGAAGGCCTCCAGCGCCACCGTCGAATCGCGGTAGTACTCGAAGCGCATCCGGTCGAAATTCGCGGTGCCCTTCATGGTGGGCAGGTCGCGGCCCCAGTAATCCGGCACGCGCGCATAGGCGATGCTGCGGCCGAACTCGAAGCGCTCGATCCGGTAGGGGCCGGAGCCGAGCGGCGGGTCCAGCAGCGGCGCGGCGAAGTCGCGGCCTTCGAAGAAATGCTTCGGCAGCACGAAGAGCTGGCCGAGGATCTGCGGCAGCTCCCGGTTGCGGTCGTCGCGGAAGCGGAAGACGATGCGGCGCGGATCCTCGGCCACCGCCTCCGTCACGTCGCCCCAGTAGCTGCGGAACCAGGGGCGGCCGTGCTGGCGCAGCGCATCGAAGGTCCAGGCCACGTCCTCGGCGGTGATCGGCCTGCCATCGTGCCAGCGCGCCGCCTCGCGCAGGCCGAAGGCGACGGAGCGGCGATCCGGGGCAACCTCCACATACTCGGCCAGGTGGCAGTACTCGGTGCTCGCCTCGTCGGGGCTTGCAACGGTCAGCGTCTCCCAGATCTGGGTGACGCCCGCCTCGGCCGTGCCGCGCAGGATGAAGGGGTTGAAGCTGTCGAAGCTGCCGAGGCGGGTGCGCGCCACCTCGCCGCCCTTGGGCGCCTCGGGGTTCACCCAGGGCCAGTGGGTCCAGTCGGGCGGCAGGGCGGGCTCGCCGAGCAGTGAGAGGGCGTCGCGACGGCCGGGCGCGGCGGCGCGGGCCGGAAGGCCGGGGGAAAGGACGGAACCGAGCCCGGCGAGGCCGAGCGCCAACAGATCACGACGCAGCATGCCGGCGAAGATGTGGGCTGGCGCGCCAAGCCACAACAATTTCAGCCGGCGAGCAACGAGACGGCCTGCCCGAGCAGCGCCGGATCGCCGACCGCCAGCACCCGCCCGTCGCCCTCCAGCCGGAGCGGCGCGCCTTCCCAGTCGGTCACGCGGCCGCCCGCTCCCTCCACCACGGGCACCAGCGCCGCCCAGTCCCAGGGCCGCATGGTGGATTCCGCCACCACGTCCACCAGGCCGAGGGCGAGCAGGCCGTAGGCGTAGCAGTCGCCGCCCCAGGTGACGCGGCGCGCCGCGGCGCGCAGCCGCTCGAAGCCCGGCCGGTCGGCGGTGACGAACATATCGGGACTGGTGCAGGACAGCTCGGCGGCGTCCAGCCGGGGGCAGGGCCGGCAGCCGGCGGTGCCGCCGAAGCGGCTGCGGAAGCGGGTCGGCCGGCCTGCGGCGCCCAGCCAGCGCTCGCCGGTCACCGGCTGGTCGAGCAGGCCGAGCACGGGGCGGCCGCGGTGCAGCAGCCCGATCAGCGTGCCAAAGAGCGGCCGGCCGGTGACGAAGGCGCGGGTGCCGTCAATCGGGTCAAGCAGCCAGAGCCACTCGGCCTCCGGCCGGTCGGCGCCGAACTCCTCGCCCCAGATGCCATGCTCCGGGAAGCGCGCGGCGAGCAGGGCGCGCATCGCCTGTTCCGCGCCGCGATCGGCGGCGGTGACCGGGGAGGCGTCGCCCTTCGCCTCCACCAGCAGGGCGCTGCGGAAGAGCGGGCGGATGACGAGGGCGGCGGCCTCGGCCGCGGCCTCGGCGGCGGCGATCAGCTCTTCCATGCGGCCCCTCTGCAAGATCTGCGCGGCGGCTAGTGTCCTGCCCGCGAAGTTCGCTGCTTCAGCAGCGAGCGGAGCGGACCAGCAGGCCACTGGAAACAAAGGCTAGTGGACCGAGAACGAAGTCCGAAGGATTTCGGAATCGGGACACTAGGACGGGATCGCAGCCCGCCAGGCCCACCCAGGGCGGTCGCGGGATGGGCGGCGGCCGCTCAGGGACGCAGCTGGCCAGTCCCGATCACCTCGTAGTGGTAGGTACAGAGCTGCTCCAGCCCAACCGGCCCGCGCGCGTGCAACCGGCCGGTCGCGATGCCGATCTCGGCGCCGAAGCCGAACTCGCCCCCGTCGCAGAACTGCGTCGAGGCGTTCCAAATGCCGACCGCGGAGGCGAGCCCGTCCAGGAAGGCACGCGCCGCCGCGGCGTCCTCCGTCACGATCGCCTCGGTGTGCTCGCTGCCGTAGCGGCGGATGTGGTCGAGCGCCTCCTCCACCCCGTCCACCACGGCGATGGAGAGCACGGCGTCCAGCCATTCGGTGGCGAAGTCGGCCTCGCTTGCCGCCGGCAATTCCGGGCAGATGGCGCGCGCCCGGGCATCGGCCCGGAAGGCGCAGCCAAGCGCGGCGAGGTCGGCGACCAGCAGCGGCAGCAGCCCGGGCGCGACGGCGGCATCCACCAGCAGCGTCTCGGTCGCGCCGCAGATGCCGGTGCGGCGCATCTTGGCGTTGGCCAGGATGCTGCGCGCCATGGCCGGGTCGGCCGCGGCGTGGACATAGGTGTGGCAGATCCCCTCGGCATGGGCGAGGACCGGGACCCGCGCCTCCTGCGTCACGCGGGTGACCAGCCCCTTGCCACCGCGCGGGATGATGAGGTCGATCAGGCCGGCGGCGCGCAGCATGGCGCCGACGAAGCCGCGATCGACGGTGGGCGCGCCCTGCACCGCGGCCGCCGGCAGGCCGGCCTCGGCCAGGCCTTCGGCGAGGCAGGCGAGGATGGCGGCCACGCTCCGCTGGCTCTCCGAGCCGCCGCGCAGGATCACCGCATTGCCTGATTTCAGGCAGAGCGAAGCGGCATCGGCGGCGACGTTCGGCCGACTCTCGAAGACCATGCCGATGACGCCGATGGGCTGGGCGACGCGGCGGATGACAAGGCCGTTCGGCCGCCGCCACTCGGCGAGCAGCCTTCCCACCGGATCGGGCAGCGCCGCCACCTGCTCGAGGCCTGCCGCCATCGCCTCGATGCGCACCGGGGTCAGGGTCAGCCGGTCGCGGAAGGCGGCGGTGAGGCCGGGCGCGGCGGCGAGGTCCTCCGCATTCGCATCGAGCAGCGCAGGCGCGCCGCGGCGCAGCGCGGCGGCCGCGGCG
>DASQVL010000776.1:0-8063 GCA_035640795.1 Crenalkalicoccus sp.
ATCGGCCTCGGTCAGCTCGGCGCGGCCGAGATTGGCCTCGGAGAGCTCGGCCCCGCAGAGTCGCGCCCCCACGAGCCGCGCATGGGCGAGCACGGCGCGGGTGAGGCGGGCACGGCTGAGATCGGCACCCGTGAGGTCCGCGCCGTCCAGCCAGGCCTCCGCCAGGTCGAAGCCCGAGAGGTCGAGCCCGGCGAGATCGGCGCCGCAGAGGTCGAGCCGCTTGCCGCCGCGCTGCCCGTCGAGCAGCCGGGCGCGCAGCGCCGCGTTCGCCGCCCGGTCGAGCCGCGGGACCGGGCGCTGCCCGTCGGCGCCGGCCAGGTAGCCCTGCCGCTGCTGCTCCTCGGCATCCGTCCAGAGCTTGAGGATGGCGGGGTCGGCAAGGGTCGCGCGCAGCAGGGCGGCATCCTTGCCCTCGGCCTCCGCCGCCGCCGCCTCGGCCTCCAGCTCCGCCTGCGTGGCGGCGGCGGAGAAGCGGGGCGGGCCGCAGGGCGGCTCCTCCGGCGCGGGCAGGGCAATGCCGGCGGCTTCGGCCGGCCCGGCGACCTCCGCCCGCTGCGCGGCGAGGAAGTCCTCGCCCTCCCGCTGCGCGCGCTCCGCCTCCGCCTTCATGCGCTCGATCGCGGCCGGCAGGTCCTCGAGGCTCGGCAGCTCCTCCTCGGGCGGCGGCGGGGAGACGTGCTCATCGGGGTCGAGGCCGAGTGCCGCAACCTCCTGCCGCGCGCGCTCGTGCTCGCGCAGCTGCCGCGCCCGGCCGCGCTTGCGCAGCAGGCCCTGCTCGGCGACCAGCGCCTTCTGCGCCTCCAGGTCCGGATCGGGGACGATGGTCTCGGGCGGCACCAGCGCGCTGTCACGCAGCGCTTCCAGCGCGCCGTATTCGGGATGCAGCCGGTCGGCGAGCACCCTTGCGAAGTCGGCGACCGGCCGCGGCGCGCCGAGCCGGTCGGCACCGAGCACGAGGCGGAGCACGTCGCGCGCATCCTCCTCCTCCACGCGCGCGCGGCCGTGGTGGACCATCACCAGCCGCTCGGCAGCCGGGAAGAACCATACCGTCGTGAGATTCAGCGGGACCTCCTCCAGCGCCTCCCGGCCGCGGCGCTGGATCAGGATGCGCGGGGCAAGGCCGGGCAGGCGGCCGGCGAGCTCCGGCTTCGTGCGATGCAGGTTGGTCAGCGCGTAATCCTCGTCGCCCCGGAGGAAGCCGGGGAAGCGCTGGTCCGGCGAGGCCGCCATCAGGATGCGCCAGTCGGTGTCGCGGGCGAAGCCGGGGAAATCCTCTTCCAGCCAGCGCTGGTCATGCGTGCCGGCGTGCTGGCTGCGCTGCGGCCAAGCGATGTCGAGCGGGCCGAAGCCCACCGGCTCCGGCGTGCGGGGCTGCTCCGCACCCTGCGGCAGCACGACATTGGGCAGGGCGACGCGGTAGCCGATGCCGGCGATCGGCATCTCCTCGATCCCCCGCCCGAGCGGGTTGCGCGTGTATTTCGGCCCGCCATAGGCGCGGTCCCAGCCGAGCGGCATTTCCGTGAAGGGCACCGGCCGCGTCGGCAGGCCGCTGTCCAGGTGGCGGTCGCCCACCGCGACCAGCTGCTTGGAGACGCTGCCGAGCCGCACCGTGACAGGCAGCGCGGGCACCGCCTGGCCGCCGGGGGCGAAGGCGCTGCCGGTCACCAGGAACTCCGCCGCCGTCTTCGGCAGGGCGAGGTCGAGCGGCTGCTCCGGCGGCAGCGCGCCGGCCAGGAATTTCCACATCGCGACCTCGCCGAGCAGGGCGGGCCGCTCCCCCATCGGGCAGAAGCTGATCGCCGCGACGCCCAGGAAGAAGCGGCGGCGGAACTCGGTCGGCCGCGTCAGCAGACCGAGCGCGAGCGGCTTGATCACCTTCATGGCGGCACGGAGATCCGCTCCGGCGCCGCCGGGTCGTAGCGCACCTGGAAGACGCGGCCGGGGAAGAAGAAGCGCACCTCCTCCTCGGCCGGGATGCGGGTGATGGAGGCGCGCCAGGGCGGGCGTCCGGCAGCGGTGACCTCGAACTCGATGACGAGCTCCGGCACCCGCTCGATGCCGAAGTGGCGGCCTGTCTCGCTGATGCGGGTGACGACGGCGGTGGCCGGCGCGCCGGTCTCCCGCACGCGCCGTTCCTGCAGGTTGCGCAGCAGCACCGGACCCCAGATCACCGCCGGCACCACGCCGACCAGCACCAGGAACCCCGCCGCGAGGAGAGCCAGCTGCCACACGCCACGCATCTTTCCCGGGCGCGCTTCAGGACTTGATCGAGAAGCCGGTCTTGAGCTCGAAGCCGTAGGTCTTGCTCTTCAGGCCCTTGTTCTTGAGCTCCAGCCCGCCGGTCTTGATGGCGACGCCGAAATTGTCCATCTTGACGCCGGCGACGTCGAATTTCAGCACCGGGACGATGCCGATGGCGACGCTGGCGATGTCGATCTTCATCGCGGCCACGCCCATCTTGAAGCCGTAGGCGTCGCCCGACTGCGCGCCCGTCTTGAACCAGCTCGGCCCGATCTGCTTGATCGAGGGCGCGGTCAGCGTGATGGATGCGCCGGCGGTGACGGCGACGGAGACGCCCGCGGTCAGCGTGTAGGCGCTGGCGACCGTCTCGGTGTGGCTGCTGGCGATGGTCTCGGTCAGCGGCCCGACCACGGTCCGCTGCTCGGTGCTGCTGAAGGTCTCGCTCACCGCGCCCACCACGGTGCGCGTCTCCGTCCCGGTGATGGTCTCCTTGAAATTGCCCTGCACCGTGGTCTGCTTCTGGCTCCCGCCATTGCCGATCGTCGTCGTCTCGTTGTTGCCGATCGTGGTGGTGCGGTCGTTCCCCACCTTCCGCGTCTCGTTGTTCTCGACGACGGTGTCCAGGTCCTTCTGCGCGTGGACGTAGACCTGTTCCTGGCCCTTCTTGTCCTCGAAGCGGATCTCGTTGGAGCCGCCGCCACCGGGCGAGGAGTTGCTCTTGATGCCGGACTGCGTCTTGTTGGCCGGCAGGCCGTAGGGCACCTTGTTGTCGCCGTTGTAGACGCGGCCGGTGATGATCGGGCGGTCCGGGTCGCCTTCCAGGAAGTCGACGATCACCTCCTGCCCGACGCGCGGGATGTGGATCTGCCCCCACTGCGCCCCGGCCCAGCCCTGGGAGACGCGCACCCAGCAGGAGGAGGTCTGGTCCTTCGGGTTGTGCCGGTCCCAGTGGAACTTCACCTTCACCCGCCCGTGCTCCTCCGTGCAGATCTCGTCGCCGGCCGCGCCGGTGACGATGGCGGTCTGCGGGCCCTGCACGAAGGGCTTGGGCGTGGTGCGCGGCGCCCGGATGCGGGTCTTGGCCTCCTGGCAGACGAAGAGATTGCTGTAGGCCGGGGCGTCCTTCCCGGCCTCGCGCCGCCGGCGCCTGGCCTTCTCCCCTTGCGTCCAGCGGCTGTAGTCCTGGGCGCTGTGGGCAACTTCCGTGACGATGTAGTCCGCGGACTCGTTGGGCATCTCCAGCTTGACCTTGTACCCCGGCTGGAGCTGGTCGGCATGGCTGGCGCCGGAGCGGCGGTAGGACTGTGCCTCCTCCTCCTCCATGCGCCGGTCCGCGACCTGCCGGCCGAAGCCGCTCTCGATGTAGAGGCCCGGGTAGTCGAACAGCTCGTAATCGCCGAGGCCGCTCGTCTTGAGCGTGGTCGGTGCCGAATTCTGCAGGGTGTCGGTCGGGCGGAGGAAGTCGAAGTCGCGCAGGGTCCACTTGCCTGAGCGGAACGCGTAATCGTCCTCGAGCACGCTGACCCCATGGCTCGTCAGTGTCTTGATGTCGATCGCGCCGGGGTCGGCGGTCGGCACCAGGTCGTTGCTGTCGGCGATGACCAGCTTGTGCGAACCCGCACTGTGCTCATGCCAGTAGAACAGGCCGAACTGCTCCATCAGCCGCGACACGAAGTTGAACGCCGATTCGCGGTACTGCACGCAGTACTCCAGATTGGGGTAGGTGCCGACCGGCGGCTTGATCTGGAAATCGGTCAGGTTGTGCAAGTTGAAGACGGCTTCGATGATCTGCGTCACCGTCTGGTCCTGGAAGATCCGGCAGTCGCTGGTGCGGGAGAGGAACCAGAGATCCGGCACCACCTCTGCCTGCCATTCCGAGAGATTGACGTCGGTGAGCCGGATACGCCGGATGCGGCGGACGCGCCCGTTCACCAGCCGCCAGGGCACCCCCGTGGCGTGGCGGAATTTCAGCGTCACCTTCTGGCCGAGCAGGTTCTGCACGGCGGTGTCCGCTTCCTCTGACGCCAGGGTCACCGTGTAGACGAAGGGGCGAGAGATGGCGTCCTGCCCATCGAGCTCCAGCAGCAGGACCACATCGGCACCGAGCGGCGTTTCGATCGCGAGCAAACTCTCGGACTGGCTATAGGGCATCCGCTCCGCTTCCGGCCGCCTGCAGCGCCCTGCGCGGGCGAAGGCGCGGCGCTCATTCCCGGGCCGGACGCTATCACCGCCGCAACGCCGGGCTCAAGGCCCGGCGAGGCGGCGGGTGTGCGCGACGGCACGCGCAGCGCGGCCGCCGGCGCGCGGCTCGTACCAAGTGCACGAAGTTCCGACCCCGCGGCCTGCGGAGCAGGCCGCGGCCGCGACTTGGTATCAGCCCGCCTCGGCCAGCAGCGCGTGGAGGTCGAGCCGCCGATTGCCCATGGTGAGCCCGCCCGCGGCGTCGCGCGGCCAGGCCTCGCGCGGCCGGTCGCGGTACAGCTCGACGCCATTGCCGTCCGGGTCGCGCAGATACACGGCCTCCGAAACCCCGTGGTCGGCCGCGCCTTCGAGCGGGAGGCCGGCCTCCAGCACCCGCCGCACCGCGGCGGCAAGCGCGGCGCGGTCCGGGTAGAGCAGCGCCACGTGGTAGAGGCCGGTGGTGCCCGGCGCCGGCGGGTCGCCGCCCAGGCTCTCCCAGGTGTTGAGGGCGATGTGGTGGTGGTAGCCGCCGGCCGAGAGGAAGACGGCGCGATCGCCGTAGCGCTGCTGCTCCTCAAGCCCGATGACATCGCGCCAGAAGCGGAGCGCGCGATCGAGATCGGCGACCTTCAGGTGGACATGGCCGACGCGGAGGTCGGGGTGGGCTTCGGCAGTCTGTGGCATCGGGCGGCCCTCCGGTTGCCCTCCGGAAATGGCGAGCCGCCGCGCCCCGATCCAATCACCGGCCGGAATGGGCGCGATCGCCCGCGGCAACGCAGGGCGCCGCCGCATCCGCAAACAGGAACGGGGCCTTGCGGCCCCGTTCCCCGAAGGTCCCGACGGAGGGCCCGGTCAGGCCGGCGCCTGCAGCCGGCGCTCGACGATCTGCGTCTTCATGCTCTTCTGCAGCTTCTCGAAGGCGCGGACCTCGATCTGGCGCACGCGTTCCCGGCTGATGCCGTATTGCTGCGACAGTTCCTCGAGCGTGGTCGGCTCGTCCTTCAGGCGCCGCTCGATCAGGATGTGCCGCTCCCGCTCGTTCAGCGTCTTCAGCGCCTCGCCCAGCAGGGCGCGGCGGTTGGAGAGGTCCTCGCGGTCGGCGAGCTCGCTCTCCTGCGTCTCGCCCTCATCCACCAGCCAATCCTGCCACTCGCCCTCGCTGTCCGCGCGGACGGGGGCGTTCAGGCTGTGGTCGGGGGAGGCGAGGCGGCGGTTCATGGAAACCACGTCGGCCTCCGGCACATCGAGGGTGCGGGCGATCTTCGCCACCTGCTCCGGCTTCAGGTCACCGTCCTCGAGCGCCGCCATCTGGCCCTTCAGCCGGCGGAGGTTGAAGAAGAGCTTCTTCTGGGCCGCCGTCGTACCCATCTTCACCAGCGACCAGCTGTGGAGGATGTATTCCTGGATCGCGGCACGGATCCACCACATGGCGTAGGTGGCCAGGCGGAAGCCGCGGTCCGGGTCGAACCGCTTCACCGCCTGCATCATGCCGACATTGCCCTCGGAGATCAGCTCGCCCACCGGCAGGCCGTAGCCGCGGTAGCCCATGGCGATCTTCGCGACGAGGCGGAGGTGGGAGGTGACGAGCTTGTGGGCGGCGCGCTCATCCCCCTCGTCCTTCCAGCGCTTGGCGAGCTGGTACTCCTCCTCCGGGGAGAGCATCGGGAATTTGCGAATCTCCTGGAGGTAGCGGGAGAGGTTGCCCTCAGGAGCGATGGGGATGACCGACTGGGAAGCCATTGGAACATCTGCCTCCTGCGCCGGCGGGCCGCCCCGTGACGGCGGGGCCCGTTCGGCGACGATCTGCGGCAGCCGAACGCCACGCGGGCCCGGCGAGCCGCCCCGACCCCGGTCACGACGGGGTGAGAAGACGCGACCAACCTTGCGGCACCCGCGAGCGCTGCCGGTTGTGGTGATAGCACGCCGGCGCTGTCCGGGGCAATAAAAACCGAGTAAGAAACTCGGTTACTGGCGGTTACAGTCCAGTTGCGCGAGCAGGCCGGCGAAATCGGCCGGCGGCGGCGCCGCAAAACGCAGCGGCGCGCCGGTGACGGGGTGGCGGAAGCCAAGCGTCGCCGCGTGCAGCGCCTGGCGGGGGAAGGCGAGCAGGGCGGAGCGGGCCGGCTCCGCCAGGCTGCGCGCTGCGGCCGGGGTGCGCCGGAGATAGACCGGGTCGCCCACCACCGGATGGCCGCGCTCGGCCAGATGCACGCGGATCTGGTGGGTGCGGCCGGTCATCAGCCGGCAGCGCAGCAGGGCGCAGGCGGCCCCCCAGGCGCGCTCCGTCCGGTAGCGCGTCAGCGCCGGCTTGCCGCCGCGCGGCAGCACCGTCATGCGCTTGCGGTCGGCGGGGTGGCGGCCGATCGCGCCGGCGATCTCGCCTTCGAGCGGCGCGGGCAGGCCCCAGACCAGGGCGAGGTATTCGCGGTCGAGGTCGCGGGTCGCGAAGGCCTCGGAGAGCGCGTGGTGGGCGCGCTCGGTCTTGGCGACGACCATCAGGCCGGAGGTGTCCTTGTCCAGCCGGTGCACGATGCCGGGCCGCTTCTCGCCGCCGATGCCGGGCAGTTCCTCCCCGGCATGGGCGAGGAGGGCGTTCACCAGCGTTCCGTCCAGATTGCCGGGGGCGGGGTGGACGACCAGGCCCGCCGGCTTGTCGAGCACGATGAGGTCGGCGTCCTCGAACAGGATGCTGAGCGGCATGGCCTGCGGCGCGGGCGTGGCGGGGGCGGGGGCGGGCAGGCTCAGCGTATACCGGCTGCCGGCGCGCACCGGCTCCGCCGGGTCGGTCAGCTTCGCGCCGTCGCGGCGGGCGCGGCCTTCGGCGATCAGCGCCTTGACCCGGGAGCGCGACAGCCCGCCTATGGCCGCCGCCAGGAAGCGGTCGGCGCGGTCGCCGGCGGCCTCCGGCGCGGCGGTGACCTCCTTGGTCTCGCTTTCGGGGGGGGCGGGGTCGGTGCGGGCGCTCAAGGCCTTGGTGATCGGGATGGGGGTGCTGATCGTGCTCGGCACCGTGGCGCTGGTCTATGTGGTGGTCCAGCGCCTCTCTGCGCCGGCCACGGGCCCGGGCGTGGTGCAACTGGCCTTGGGGCAGCCGGCGGGGACGCGGATCGCGGGGATCGCGGCGGCGGAGGGGACGATCGCCATCTGGGTGACGCGGCCGGATGGCGACCGCGTGCTGCTGGTGGACCCGCGGCGCGGCCGCGTGGCGGGCGAGATCCGGCCCGGCGGGTGATGGGCTGGCGCGCACGGCGCACCGCAAGCCGGCCCCGCCGGCGAAGACCCGGGCGGCCTGCGGCCGGCCCCTCGCCTGGCGGCGGAAATGGGCTCGGGGCTGGTGCGATGCTGTTCCGCTTCCCCCGAGAGGGGCGGCACCGGGCGGCGGGGGCGGCCGACGCGCCTGCCCGGGGGGAGCGCTTGATCCCTGGCCCCGGGGCCTGTAGGTACTGCGGACGCTGCCTCGTCCCCTTCGTCTAGAGGCCTAGGACACCGCCCTCTCACGGCGGCAACACGGGTTCGAATCCCGTAGGGGACGCCAAGAATTCCAGCAGCTTACGATCATTCTTGCCGATTCAACCTCTGTCATACGGCATTCGTGCGGCAAAGACGCCGAGCTGCACGGCCTTCACATGCCGAGTCCAGCC
>DASQVL010000777.1:0-2009 GCA_035640795.1 Crenalkalicoccus sp.
GCCGCGACCCGCGCCGGCCGGGCCGGGCCTGGCGCCGGCGCCGGCGTGATTGGGCAGTTGAGATGTCAATCTCGACTGCGCTTGGGATAATACCGCCCTGCATAAATCCTGACTTGCGGCCTGCGTAGCAGGCTGAGCGGCCGAATGGCCGCCGCGGCCATTGCCGCGCAGCCAAGCGGCCAGCGGCTGCGCCGGCGACTGAGGCCGTTTGTGTGCCAACACAAACGCACACCGCTACATGAGGGCAGGCGCCTTTCCGGCGCCCGCGCTTCACCGCGGGCTACGCCGCCGCGACGCCCGGGTCGTTCGCCGCCTCGCGCGACAGCGCCGGCACGCCGCGCTCCTCCCACAGCGACATCGCCACGTACTCCACCGGGTCGTGGGTGCAGAAGACCGCGATCTCCGCCTCCGGGTCGCGCAGCAGGGCGCGCAGCCTTGCCTGGTTCGCCCGCACCAGCCTTGTGTCCCAGGCCATGATCGTCTCGTAGGCGCCGGCGCCGGGCGGGGCGTGCGGCGTGTCCCCGGCATGCACCTCGGCGCGATTGAAATAGGCATCGGCCGCGTGCAGCAGCCAGCCGCGCGGGCCCTGCACGGCGACCCCGGCCTGGCCCGCAGTGTGCCCGGGCAGCGGCACCAGCAGGATCTCCGGCGGCAGGTTGTCGAGCTGCGTCACCGCGTCGAAGCCGAACCAGCGCCCGCCGGCGCGCGGCGAATAGGGGTGCCAGCGCGTCGTATCGCCCCACTGTACCGGGCGGTAGCGCGTGCGGCCGAGCAACCCGTCCCGCCGCCGCGCCGCCACCGCCTCCGGCTCCATCAGGTGCACGCGCGCCTCGGGGAAGTCCACCAGCCCGCCGGCATGGTCGAAGTCGAGATGCGTCATGACGATGTGGCGGACGTCACCGGGGCGGATGCCGCGGGCCTTGAGCTGGCGCAGCATGGTCCGCTCCGGGTCGAAGCGGATGCCGAGCAGCCCGGCATTCCACCAGGGCAGGCGCGGCCAGGGACGCAGCATGTCGCGCAGGCCGAGGCCGGTATCCACCAGCACCACGCCTTCGCCCTTCGTCTCGATGGCCAGGCAGTGGCAGGTGAGGTGGCCGTAAAGGCCCCGGCTCACGCCATCCATCAGCGCGCCGCCCAGCGGCCGCATCGGCCCGCAATCGAGGTGGTGGATCCGCATCGCCCCGCCCTCCCGCGCGAGCAACGGAGCAGCGCGGGCCGGGGTTGCCGGTGGCGGGCCGAGGGGGGGCCGGTGCCGCCTGCAACGGCGCCTGCGCGCCCCAGGGCCCTGGCCCGCGCGTCCTCGTCCCGCTCTGCCCCGGGCCCAGGGTCCCGGATCTGAAGTTCGCCGCTGTTTGGCGCCCTTCGGATTTGCGCCACTAGCCGCCCGGCGGGCGGTACTGCACCTCCTCGGAGAGTGCCCGGTCCATCTCGGCCACCGTCAGCAGTGACACGGTGCGCGTTGTCGCCTTGCCGCTCGCCGCGACGTTGGCGCCAAGCGCCGCCGCGTGGACATGGCTCGGCAAGTCGATGATGACGAAGACGTCATCCTCGCCGAGCGCGTAGAAGATCGCATCCAGCCGTCCGCCCAGCGCCTCGCAGGCGGCCTTCACCGCCTTCTCGCGGCCCGAAGCCTTGTCCTTGCGCAGGCCCTGCATGCCCTCCGCGGTATAGCGCGCCATGATCATGAATTTCGGCATGTGCGTTCCCTCCTCGGGCGGTGACGGCCAAGGATCGCGCGGTGCCGGCAGCCTGGAATGTCGCGTGTCGGGCACCGGCTTGCCCGGCCGCACCGCGCTGTGAGCTTCCCACGCGGCAGCGCCCTGCGCCAAGCGGATCGCGCAGGCCTTTGCGCGGGCCGGGCGCTCACTCCCCGCCGGCGGGAAGAGCGATCGGGCAGTCCCCGCCGGCCGCGCGGGGGGGCAGGTTGGGGGCCGCCCGGGTTGCGTGGTAGGAGCCCGCCGCCCGCGGGCTGGCGCGGGCGCCCCGCAATGGATGCAGGAGCCCGCATG
>DASQVL010000778.1:0-2659 GCA_035640795.1 Crenalkalicoccus sp.
GGCGCATCGGCATAGGCGCCGGTGTGCAGCTCCACCGCCTGCGCGCCGATGCGCTGCGCTGCCGCGATCTGCGCCGGGTCGGGCTCGACGAAGAGCGAGACCTCGATCCCCGCCGCGGCGAGGCGCCGCACCACCGGCTCCAGCACCCCCGCCACGCTGACGACATCGAGGCCGCCTTCGGTCGTGAGTTCCGCCCGCCGTTCCGGCACCAGGCAGCAGGCCGGGGGGCGCAGGCGGAGCGCGATCGCCAGCATCTCCTCCGTCGCCGCCATCTCCATGTTCAGGCGCAGCCCGGGCTCGGCGGCCAGCCGCTCCAGGTCGTCGTCGCGGATGTGGCGGCGATCCTCCCTGAGATGCGCGGTGATGCCGTCCGCGCCGGCGCCGAGCGCCGCACGCGCCGCCTCCAGCGGATCGGGGAAGGTCCCGCCGCGGGCGTTCCGCAGCGTCGCCACATGGTCCACATTCACCGAGAGGCGCATCTTCGCTCCGCGATCTCCGCCGCCAGCCGCAGGGCGGCGATCAGGCTGGATGGATCGGCCCGCCCCGTCCCCGCGATGTCGAGTGCGGTGCCGTGGTCCGGGCTGGTCCGCACGATGGACAGCCCGAGCGTCACGTTCACGCCCCCCGCCATGTCGAGCGTCTTGATCGGGATCAGCGCCTGGTCGTGGTACATGCAGATGGCGGCGTCGTAGCCCGGCCGCGCCTGCGCGGCGAACATCGTGTCGGGCGGCAGCGGCCCGCGCGCGGCGATCCTCGCCTCGCGCAGCGCGGCGACGGCGGGGGCGACGATGTCGCGGTCCTCCGTCCCCAGCGTGCCCTCCTCCCCGGCATGCGGGTTGAGGCCGGCGACGGCAAGCCGCGGTGCGGCGATGCCGAAATCGCGCCGCAGCGCCGCCGCGGTGGTGCGCGCCGCCTGCACGATCAGCTCCGGCGTCAGCCGCGCGATGGCCCGGGCCAGCGGCTCGTGCACCGTCACCGGCACCACGCGAAGCGCCGGCGCGGCGAGCAGCATCACCGGCGGCACGCCGGTCCCGGCCAGCTCCGCCAGGTATTCGGTGTGGCCGGGATGGGCGAAGCCCGCGGCATAGAGCGCGCTCTTCTGGATCGGATTGGTCACCACGCCGCCGACCCGGCCGGCCTTGGCCAGCGCCACCGCCTCGGCGATCGCCGCGATCACCGCCGGCGCGTTGGCAGGGTCCGGCCGGCCCGGCACCGGCATTCGCGGCAGCGGGCGGTGCAGCACCGGCAGCGCCTCCCGGAACGCCGCTTCCGCCTGCTCCGGCGCCGCCAGCCGTGCCACGGGCGCGCCGGAGAGGCGCCCGGCATCGTCCAGCAGCAGGAAGGCCGGGCCGGTCGCCCGCAGCGCGTGCCAGGCGGCGACGGCGATCTCCCCGCCGATCCCCGCCGGCTCCCCCATGGTGAGTGCCAGGACCATGCCCGGCATGTAGGGGCAGAGGCCCGGCCCCGGGAAGCGTCCCCCCCTCCTGCCGTGCGCATTTGCGCTTCGGCAAGGCCCCTCCGGCAGGATGGCGGCGAGAAGGGGGGCCGGAATGCCCGTGATCCGCGTCGCCGGCGTGCTGCCCGGCATCATCGCCGAGAACAGCCGGCCGAGCGACTGGTACGCCGCGCTGTCGCTGAGCGGCGACCTCACCGGCCTGGTCGCCATCGAGACCACAGGGCCGGGCGCGCTCTATTTCTCCGCGACCTACGATGCCGCGAATGGCCTCGCCATCCTGCGGCCGGCGGCGCCGGTGGATTACGAGGCCTTCGCGGCGCTGAACCGGCTGCCGCAGCTGAGCTTCTCGCTACGCTTCGACTATGCGGATCGCAGCACGCTGGACGACGCGACCGTCTACACCGTGACGGTGCAGAACCTGGACGACACGCCGCCCCAGGCGCTCCGCTTCACCAGCGGCGGGCAGGTGGAGGCCGGGGCGATCGGCGCCGTCATCGGCACCCTCGCGGTGACCGATCCGGACAGCGCCGGGCCCTTCTTCTTCACCTTCACCGCGGATGACGACTGGCGGTTCGAGGTCATCGGCACCACGCTGAAGCTGAAGGACGGCTTCAGCCTCGGCCTCGACGATGTCGGGACTTGGCCGCTGATCCTCTCGGTCTCGGACGGGCTGCACGCCGCCGCCTTCACCCTGCCCTTCACCGTGCTGGCGCCGGGCACCACGCCGCCACCGCCGCCGCCCGTGCTCGGCCTCGGCCAGCAGCAGGGCGGTATCCTGCTGGCGGCGCCGGACCGCGCCGTCTCCCAGGCCAGCTCGGCCAGCATCACCGGCATCACCGCGCCGGGCGACGGCGCGCTGCACCTGGCGCTGGCGGATGGCAGCACGGTGCTGCTGCCCGGCAGCGCCACCACCCTGCAGCTCGCCGATGGGGCCTACGCCTTCGACCCGCACGGGAAGGCGGCGGAGGCGGCGGCGCTCTACCAGGCGCTTGGCCTCGGACCCGATGCGGCGACGCTGGCCGGGGCTGCGGCCACGCTCGACGCCGGCGGCAGCGCGGCGGGGCTGGCGGAAACGCTGCCCGGCCTTCTCGCCGGCACGGATGCCGAGTTCGTCGCGGGCCTCTACCAGCACGCACTCGGCCGCGGGCCGGAGGCCGGGGAGCTCGCGGCGCAGCTCGGGCGGCTCGCCGACGGGCTCGGCCG
>DASQVL010000779.1:0-3175 GCA_035640795.1 Crenalkalicoccus sp.
TGGATGACCTTTCCGGTCTTCAGCCAGGCCGGCGCGGCCGGGCGCATCGCCCTGGTGGAGGAGGGTGCCAAGCTTCTTGGC
Organism: Crenalkalicoccus sp.; assembly: GCA_035640795.1. Lineage (GTDB taxonomy): Bacteria > Pseudomonadota > Alphaproteobacteria > Acetobacterales > Acetobacteraceae > DASQVL01. Next base: position 82 of record DASQVL010000779.1, read on the forward strand.
GTGTCCGCCAACCGATGCACTGCGCGCGACGGCCCCGTCGTCGCCGGGAATCAGACGATCTCCTATGCGGAGATCGTCCGGCGTGGCGACCTCAGGCGCAGCTTCACCGCCGACGAACTGGCCCGGATGCCGATCAAGCCGGCCTCGCAGCGGCGGCTGATCGGCCGGCCGGTGGACGCGCTCGACATTCCTCCCAAGACCACCGGTGCTGCACGCTACGGCATCGACGCAAAGGTCGAGGGCATGGTCTATGCCAGGCCCAAGATCCCGCCGACGCGCAATGACTCCAAGGTGCGCTCGATCGACGATTCCGCCGCCCGGAGTGTGAAGGGCTATATCAGCAGCCTCGCCCTGGACGATCCGTCCGGCACGGTGCCCGGCTGGGTCATGGTTTTCGCCGAGACCTATCCGGCGGCGATCCGCGCGGCCGATCTCGTCAAGGTCGATTGGGCCGTGGGCGAAGCGGCGAAGGTCTCCGAGCAGGACATTCTGGATCATGGCGCAAAGCAGATTGCCGATCCGGAGGGCGGCGTCCTGCTCGTCGACGACGAGGGCCTTGATGCCGCTTTCCGTGATGCGAAGTCCACGCTCACACAGACCTACACGACGAGCAGCGTGCTCCATGTCCAGCTCGAGCCCGTCAATGCGCTCGCCTTCGAGAATGACGGCATCTTCGAGATCCACACAGGCAATCAGTGGCAGTCGCTGATCCTGCCGGTGCTCTCGAAGGCGCTCGGCCTGCCGCAGGAGCGCATCGTGCTGCGCACCTACTATCTCGGCGGCGGCTTTGGACGGCGCCTCAATGGAGATTACACCGTGCCGGCAGCCCTCTCTGCCAAGGCGCTTGGCAAGCCGGTAAAGATGGTGCTGACCCGCCCTGATGACACGCGCTTCGATTCATTCCGCTCGCCTTCAATCCAGACGCTGCGAATGGCCTTTGGCGACGACGGCAGGGTCACGGCGATGGAGCATCACGCTTCCGCGGGCTGGCCCACCTTGGTCATGGCCGAGGGGTTCATGTCCAAGGGGCTCCGCCAGGCGCGATACGACCAGTTTGCGATCTCCGGCGCCGATCACTGGTACGATGTGGGAGCGCACCGCGTACGAACCCTGCCGAACGATCTCGCCAACCGGGCCTTTCGGCCAGGCTGGCTGCGCTCGGTGGCCCCGGGCTGGACGAATTGGGCGGTGGAGAGCTTCATGGACGAAGCAGCGCACGCTGTCGGCGCCGATCCGGTCGCCTTCCGCCTCGGGATGCTGAACGGGAAGGGTCGCAACGCCGGCTCGAGCCCCAACTCTGTGGGCGGCGCCCGACGCCAGGCCGCCGTCGTTCAACGCGTCGCGCAGAAGGAAGGTTGGGGTGCCACGATGCCGAGGGACACGGGCCTCGGCATTGCCACCACCTTCGGCCAGGAGCGCGACATGCCGACCTGGATTGCCTGCGTCGCGCGCGTTGCGGTGGATCGGCGGAGCGGTGTGGCGAGGGTCGAAAGGCTGACGATCGTCGTCGACGCCTGGACCATCGTCGATCCGGACGGCGCTCTGGCGCAGAGCGAGGGCGGAGCGCTCTGGGGCCTCAGCATGGCGCTCCACGAAGGCTCGGAATTCGTCAAGGGGCAGGTGAAGGACTTGAATCTCGACACCTATGGGCCCTTGCGCATTGGCGACGTACCCGAGATCGACATCGAGTTTGTCGACAGTACGGAAGTGCCGGTCGGCCTTGGCGAGCCGGCGACGACCGTTGTCGGTCCTGCCATCGGCAACGCCATCTTCGCGGCCGTCGGGGTACGTCTGCGCCGGCTGCCTATCCGTCCGCCTTTGGTGCTGCAGTCGCTCGCTCGGCACAGCTGAGCCACCGTGTTGCGGTGCTCGACCTCCGACGCCCGGGGTACGTCCGCATCGCGTGATCCCGGCCCCTAACGCGCCTCCCCTCGGCGCAGCGGCCGCAGCGCCGGGGGCCGCTGGCCGACGAGTCGGCGGATCGCCAGGTAGAACACGGGCGTGAACAGCAGACCGAAGCCGGTCACTCCGATCATGCCGAAGAACACGGCGGCGCCGACCGCGCGCCGCATCTCCGCCCCCGCGCCGGTGGCGAGCACGAGTGGCAGCACGCCCAGGACGAAGGCGAGCGAGGTCATCAGGATCGCGCGCAGCCGCAGCCGGCAGGCCTCGACTACCGCGTCCAGCGCGCCCAGCCCCTCCTCCTCGCGCCGCCGCGCAAACTCCACGATGAGGATCGCGTTCTTCGCCGCCAGGCCGATCAGCACGACGAAGCCGATCTGGGTGAGCACGTTCACGTCCTGCCCGAGCATCCTCAGGCCGAGGGTCGAGGTCAGCAGGCACATCGGCACGATCAGGATGACCGCGAAGGGCAGGCTCCAGGAGCCGTACTGGGCGGCGAGGACGAGGTAGACGAACAGCACGCAGAGCGGGAAGACCAGCAGTCCCGCATTGCCGCTCTGCCTCTGCTCGTAGGAGATGTCGGTCCACTCGAAGCCGATGCCGTCCGGCAACCGGTGGCGGGCGAGGCGCTCGATCGCCGCCAGGGCGGCGGCGGAGCCGGTCCCGGGCAGCATCTCCCCGGCGATCTCGGCCGCGGGGTAGAGGTTGTAGCGCGGCACGCGCTGCGGGCCGACCACGTCGCGCACGGCGATCACGTTCGCCAGCGGCACCATCTGGTCCCGCGCGTTGCGCGTGTGGAGCCGCGCCAGGTCCTCGGCCAGCCGCCGGAACTCCGGCGAGGCCTGCGCGACCACGCGCCAGTTGCGGCCGTAGGCCGTGAAGTCATTCACGTAGGACGAGCCCAGCAACGTCTCGACGCTCTGGCTGAGCCGCGCGACGGGGACGCCGAGCGCCTCGGTGCGGGCGCGGTCCACGTCCACGGCGACCAGCGGCGCGTCCGCCCGGAAGAGCGAATAGACGCCGGCGAGGCCGGGCGTGCGGCCGAGCGCGGCGACGAGGTCCTCCGCCGCGGCCGCCAGCACCGCGGTGCCGCGGCCGGTGCGGTCCTCGAGCCGCAGCGCGAAGCCGCCCCCGCTGCCCAGACCCGGCACCGCCGGCGGCGGGATGACCAGTACGGTCGCCTCGTCCAGCA
>DASQVL010000780.1:0-3025 GCA_035640795.1 Crenalkalicoccus sp.
GTCAGGGAAGCCGAAAGGCCCCAGGGGGTGCCGTAGGGGCGCTGCCCCCTGCCCCCCCGTCGGTGTGACGAAGGTCACCCCGGAGCCCGCCATTGCTTCGTCGCAGCGGCGGGCGGGGCGGCCGGTCCGCGTGCCGCCGCCAAGCCCAGCGCGGCAAGCGCGATGCCGGCGCGCGCCAGGTCCGGGAGCCCGTGGTGGAAGGCCGCGACCAGGCCTGCCGCGCCCAGGGCCAGCCGCGCCGGCAGGCCGAGTGACCCGGTGAGGAATCCCCCATACGCCGCCGCGATCGCCGCCAGCGCCGCCACCTGCACCAGCACGGCCAGCACCACCTCCGCCAGGCCGCCACGCAGCAGGATCCCCGGGTCGTAGAGGAAGGCGAAGCCCACCGTGAAGCCCGCGATGCCGAGCCGCGTCGCGTGCAGGCTGCTGAGGAGCGGCGAGGCGCGCGCCAGCGCCGCCGCCGCGAAGGCCGCCGCCGCCACGGGCGGCGAGGCATCCGCCAGCACCGCAAAGTAGAAGATGAAGAGGTGCGCCGGCAGGACCAGCGCCTGTTGGGACAGGCCGAGCGCCTGGCTGCCGAGCTCCAGGATCTGCGGCACGCCGATGGCAGCCGCGATGATGTAGCTCGGCGTGGTCGGGATCCCCATGCCGAGAACCAGCACGGCAAGCGCCAGCAGCACCAGCAGCAGCGGCAGGCTGCCCGCCGCCAGCGTCTTGATGATGCCGCCCAGCGCCACCACCAGCCCCGTCGCCGTCAGCGCCGAGACGACGATGCCCGACCCCGCGATGGAGACGGCGAGCGGCGCCATGGTCAGCCCCGCCTGCACCAGGCAGCGCAGCACGCCGCGCGGGCCCATGCGCGTGCGCGCGCGGAGAAGCGCCACGCCCGCCATGGCGAGGGTCGCCCAGAAGGCGGCGTAATTGCCGCTCCAGCGGCCCATCAGCAGCCAGACCAGCAGGCCGACCGGGATCAGCAGGTGGGCATCCGCCGCCACCTCCCGCCAGCGCGGGATGTCGGCCTCGGCCATCGGCGCGATGCCGGCGCGCTTCGCCTCGACATGCACGGCGACCAGGATGGCGTAGTAGTAGAGGACTGCGCCGAGCGCGGCGGCGACCACGATCTCGCCATAGGCGATGCCGGTGATCTCCGCCATGACGAAGGCGGCGGCACCCATGACGGGCGGCATCAGCGCGCCGCCCACGCTGGCCGCGCTCTCGATCCCGGCGGCGAGGCTCGGCCGGTAGCCGATGCGCGTCATCAGCGGGATGGTCATGGCGCCGGTGGTGATGACGTTGGAGACGCTGCTGCCGCTCATCGTCCCGAAGAGGCCGGAGGTGATGACGGCGACCTTGGCCGGCCCGCCCGCATAGCGGCCGGCGATCGCGGCGCCGAGGTTGGAGAAGAGCCGCCCCGTCCCGCTGCCCTGCATGAAGGCGCCGAAGACGATGAACACCGCGATGGTGGTGGCGACGATGCCGGTGAGCGGCCCGTACACCCCGCCCGCCGTGGGGACGAGCCAGGAGGCCTCCAGGATCTCGGCCATGGCGAAGGGCCGGCTGTTCAGCAGGCCGGGCAGGTAATGGCCGAAAGCCATGTAGGCGATGGAGGCGAGGATCATCCAGGCGAGGCCGACCTCGACCGCGCGCCGCGTCGCCTCCAGCAGCGTCACGATGGCGATGATGGCGAGCACCGCCATGGTGGGCGTGAACGGGTCCACATATTCCATGCGGTCCGCGACGGCCTGCCAGTTCGCCATCACCCAGGCATGCGGCGCCGCGGCGGCCGCGGCCCAGGCCCAGTCGAAGGCGCTCGGCCACCGGGCCGGCGAGCGGCCGGGCCACGCCGGGTAGAGCAGGAACAGCGGCGGGACGAAGACCAGCAGGTGGAAGGCGCGGAGCGTGATCGGCTCCGGAAAGCCGAAGCCGCCCCAGTAGAGGTGCAGTCCCGCCGCCGCGGCCAGCCAGAGCATGACGGCCGCCCGCAGCGGGGGTGCCAGCTCGCGCATCCGCCCTGGGCCGCCTGCGTCCTCCATGGCGGCCCTAGTGTTCTGCCCGCGAAGTTCGCTGCTTCAGCAGCGAGCGGAGCGGACAAGCAGGCCACTGAAAACAAAGGCTAGTGGACCGAGAACGAAGTCCGAAGGACTTCGGAATCGGGACACTGGAGCGTTTTCGCGCTGGGCGCATTTTCCGCGGCGAACCGCGCACACTTCGCCTGGAAATGCGCTAGGCCGGCATCGCGCCGGCCTCCCTGAAGGCCCGCTCGGCGCCGGGGTGCAGCCGCACGCCCTGGTACTTCCAGCTCGTGGCCGGGTTCCACGACCCCATGCTGGCGTGGATCGCGACGAGGCGCGGGCCACGGTTGCGGATCAGCGTGCGCGCGATGGCGTAGGCCGCCGGCTCCGGCACGCTCTCATGCACCAGGATGACGCTGTCCATGGTGGTCACCGGCACATCGCCCTGCTGCAGCGGCGGATAGGTGCCGGCGGGGATGACCCCCTCCGCATAGGCGTAGCGCTCGACCAGGTGGCGTCGCAGCTCGGCCGGGAAGGCGACCAGCCGCCCGGCGCGGCGACCCTGCGCGATCTCGGTGAAGATGGCGCCGGGCTTGGCCAGGGCGGCGTAGAGGTAGTCCACCTGCCCGTCCGTCCAGGCGGCGCTGATGTCGCTGTAGCTGCCCATCAGGTAGCGCCCGCCCTCGTCGCGGATGCGGTCCGGGCCGGTGCCGAGGAAGCGCAGGATGCGCTGCAGCGTCATCTCGTCGGTCGAGGAGCGCTGCGGCACGGCGAGGCGGAGGCCCTTCTGCGTCAGGATCGCCGCCATCTCCTCCGGCCCCGCATCGGCGCGGCGGAGGAAATGGTGCTCGGTCGGCGAATAGCCGGAGCCAAGGCAGCGGAGATGCTCGTGCTTCGCCGTGTAGGGTTCCTCGCCGCGCACCGCGCTCGCCGCGAAGGCGTCGATGCCCCAGCCGATCGGCGACTGGTTGTTGTTCACCCGCGTGGCGTTGGCGAGGCCGCCCCCGGGCACC
>DASQVL010000781.1:0-7690 GCA_035640795.1 Crenalkalicoccus sp.
GCCGGGCCCGCCGGCCTCACTGCCCGTACAGGTAGGCCGGCATCGGCTCCATCGCGTCCTCCACCCGCTGGACGCCCGGCACGTTCTCCGCGAGCACGCGCAGCGCGCGCTGCACCGCCGGGCCACGGCTGAAGCCGTGGAAGGTGACGACGCCGTCCTTCACCTCCACCAGGGTGTGGAAGGTATCGGCCCAGGCCTCCTGCCGCAGCGCCGCGACCACCGCGGCGCGGATGCGTTCATCGGTCAGGCCCTGCCCGGAGGGTGGCGCGGCGGTCACCGCGCGCAACAGGTCGGCGCGGCTGACGATGCCGCAGAGGCGCCCGTCCCGCATCACCAGCACGCGGCGCACCTGCCGCTCCTCCATCAGGTGCGCGATGTGGGCGGCGGTCGCATCCTCCGGCACCGACACCACCTCCAGCGTCATGATGTCCCGCGCGACCAGGCCATGGGTGCGGGCATAGCGCTCGGCCTGCGCGGTGGGGTCGGCGAACAGGCGGCCGAGCCAGCCCGGGCGCTCATCCTCCGGCGCGGCGAGGCGGCGGACCAGGTCGGCCTCCGTCACCACCCCGAGCACCTCGCCCGCCGGGCCCAGCACCGGCACGGCGGAGATGCCGCGCTCGGCCAGCAATCGGGCGATGGCGGGAACGGGGGTCTGGGGCGGAATGGTGACGACATCGGGCGTCATCAGGTCGCGGGCGCGCATGGTGGGTCTCCCTTGCAGCGGGCAGGAGTGGAGCACGGCCCGCGCCGCTTCGCCTTACGCGGGCGCAATTCCGAACGGCTTCCCGGCCCGGCCCGCCTGGGCTATCGCTGCCCGGAAGAATGGAACGGGAGGAAGGCATGCCGGTTCTGAACCGCCGCACCGTGCTGGGCGCGGCCGCCGCCCTGGCGCCGCCGCTGCGCGCCGCGCGCGCCGCGGAGACGCAGCTCGCGATCGCCACGGGCACCACGGGCGGCGTCTACTACCCGCTCGGCGGCGGCATGGCGAACCTGATGAGCCGCAACATCCCGGGCATGAGCGCGACGGTCGAGGTCACCGGCGGCTCGGTCGCCAACCTCCAGCTGCTGGGCGCGAACCGCGTCGGCATGGTCATCGCCCAGGTGGACGCCGCGGTGGACGCGGTGCAGGGGCGGGAGAAGTTCAAGGGCCGCCCCGTGCCGGCGCGCGCCATCGCCGTGCTCTACACCAACCGCATGCAGGTGGTGACGACGGAGGCTGCGGGCATCCGGAAGATGGAGGAGCTGAAGGGCAGGCGGGTCTCGACCGGCGCGCCCGGTTCGGCGACCGAGGTGATGGCCTTCCGGCTGATCGAGGCGGTCGGCCTCGACAGGGACAAGGATTTCCGGGCGCGGGAGCGGCTCTCGCCGGCCGAGAGCACGAACGCCGTCAAGGACGGCAAGCTCGACGCCTACTTCTTCGTCTCCGGCGTGCCGACCAGCGCCATCACCGACCTCGCCGCGAGCCCGGGCATCCAGATCGTGCTGCTGGACACCGCGCAGTACGTGCCGAAGATCGCCGAGACATACGGCCCGGTCTACTTCCCGGAGGTGATCCCGGCCGGCACCTATCCCGGCCAGAAGACGGACAACCACCAGATGTCGGTCGGCAACATCATCGCGGTGCGGGAGGACATGCCGGGGGAGCTGGTCTCGCGGATCCTCAAGGTGATCTGGGACGGAAGGGCGGAGCTCGCCCAAGTGCATGCCGAGGCGCGGAACTTCACGCTCGACAAGCAGAAGACCTCGGCGGCCGGCATCCCCTGGCACCCGGCGGCGGAGGCCTTCTGGAAGGGCCAGGGCGCGACCCTCGCGTGAGGGCCGCCCCGCCCCGCCGCCGCGCCGGCGCCGTCCGATGAGCGCGACGCATTCCCCCCTGCCGCCGGAGATCGCCCCCGGCGCGCTGGACGAGGCGACGGCCGCCCGCCTCGAGGCGCTGATCGAGGAGGAGGAGGGCGCGCAGAACCGCTTCCGCGGCTGGCTCGGCCACCTCGCCACCGCGGTCGCGCTCGCCATGGCGCTGTTCCACCTCTACGCCGCCTGGTCCATCGTGCCGACGACGACGCTGCGCTTCGTCCATGTCGGCTTCGCCATGGGCCTGGGATTCCTGCTGTTTCCCGCGGCGCGGCGATTCCGGCACCGGCTGATGCCCTGGGATGCGCTGCTGATCGCGGCCGCGCTCTACGTGACCTGGTACCTGATCTCCGGCGGCGACGACCTGCTCGACCGCTATGTCTTCCCCGAGCCGATGGACCTCGTCGTCGGCTGGGTGCTGCTGGTGCTGGTGATCGAGGTGACGCGGCGCGCGACCGGCTGGGTGATGCCGGTCGTGGCACTTCTGTTCCTGCTCTACGGCTTCTTCGGGCACCTGCTGCCGCCGCCCTGGCAGCACCAGGGCTATGACAGCGAGCGGCTGATCCCCCACCTCACCATCACGCTGGATGGCATCTTCGGCACGGCGGTGGACGTCTCCGCCTCGCTGATCATCCTGTTCACCATCTACGGCGCCATCCTGCAGGCCTCGGGCGCCGGCAAGTTCTTCGTGGACTTCTCCTTCGCCGCGACCGGCGGGCGGGCGGCCTCCGCCGGGCGCACCGTCGTGCTTTCCTCCTTCCTGCTCGGCGGGCCCTCGGGGTCGGGCGTCGCCACCACCGTCACCCTCGGCACCGTCGCCTGGCCGATGATGCGGCGCGTGGGCTACCGGCCGGACGATGCGGGCGGGCTGCTCGCCGCCGGGGGGCTCGGCGCCATCATCTCGCCGCCCGTCCTGGGCGCCGCCGCCTTCCTGATCGCCGAGTACCTGAAGATCGGCTACCTCGAGGTGATCCGCATGGCGGCGGTGCCGACCCTGCTCTACTACGCCTCGCTGCTCTTCATGGTGGAGCTCGACCAGCGCCGCATCGGCGCCTCGGGCGCGGGGCAGGAGGTGGTGGCGACGGAGGGCGCCTGGGCACTGACGAAGCGCTACGGCTACCACTTCTCCTCGCTGATCGCGATCGTCATCTTCATGGCCTGGGGCTACTCGCCGACCCTCTCGGTGCTCTACGCCATGGCGGTCGCGGTGGTGCTCTCCTTCCTCTCCCGGCAGAACGCGCTCTGGCCGCGGCGGCTGGTCGAGACGCTGGCCTCGGGCGCGGTGCAGGCGGTGGGCATTGCCGCCACCTGCGCCTGCGCCGGCATCATCGTGGGCGTCATCACGCTGACCGGCCTCGGCCTGAAGTTCAGCGAGATCGCCATCCAGGCGGCGGGGGGGTCGGTGCTGGTCACCGCGCTCTATACCGCGCTGATGGTCTGGATCGTCGGCCTCGCCGTGCCGGTGACCGCGAGCTACATCATCTGCGCCGTGGTCGCGGCACCCGCGCTGATCAAGCTCGGCGTGCCGGACTACGCGGCGCACATGTTCGTCTTCTACTACGCCGTGCTCAGCGAGGTCTCGCCGCCCACCGCCCTCTCCCCCTTCGCGGCCGCGGCCATCACCGGCGCCGGGCCCTACCGCACCACGCTGCAGGCCTGGAAGTACACTCTGCCGGCCTTCGTGCTGCCCTTCGTCTTCGTCACCGATCCGGACGGGGTGGGGCTGCTGCTCGCCTTCAAGCCGGGCATGGGCTGGGGGGACGTGCTGTGGCAGGTGGCGCTGGCGGCGGCGGGCCTCGCCGCGCTTGCCGCCGCCTGCCAGGGCTTCGCGCGGCGGCGGCTGGCGGGGTGGGAGAGGGCGGGCTTCGCGGTCGCCGGCCTGCTTCTGGTCTTCCCCGCGCTGGTCGAGGGCAGCTTCGGCGGCGCGGTGCCGGCCCCGCACCTGATCGGGCTCGCGCTCGGCCTGGCGCTGCTTCTGCTGCAGTGGCGGGCGCCGCGCGGGGCCGCCCCGCGACCGGCAGCAGGCTGATCGCGGCCGGCCCGGCGCCTCACCCTGGACCGGTGCGGGGTGGCGGACCGATGCCGCTTCAGCGCCCCTTGAAGACCGGCGCGCGCTTCTCGACGAAGGCGCGCGCCGCCTCCTTGTGGTCCTCCGTCGCGCGGGTCAGGTTCATGTGCAGCGCCTCGGCGTCCAGCAGATCACTCAGGCGCCCTTCCTCCGCCACGCGCGCGTTGCGCTTCATGTAGGCGATCGCAAGCCGCGGGCCCGCCGCGATGCTGCGCGCCAGCGCCATCGTCTCCTCCCGCAGCCGTGCATCCGGCACCACACGCGCCAGGCCGAGTTCCGCGATCCGCGCCGAATCCAGCATCTCCGCCGTGAAGTAGAGCTGCCGCGCCATGGCGGGCCCGACCAGCCGGTGCAGGAACCAGATGCCGCCGAAATCGCCGGAGAGGCCGACCTTCGCGAAGGCCGTGGTCATCCGCGCGCTCTCCCCCGCGACCCGCAGGTCGCAGGCGAGCGCCAGGGAAAGCCCCGCCCCGGCGGCCACGCCGTTCAGCATGGCGATGGTCGGCTTCGGCATCTCGTGCAGCAGCCGCGCGATGTCCATGCGGTGGCGCAGCTCGCGCACCCGCTCCTCGAAATTGCTGCCGAGGTAGTCGGAGCGGCCGGCCATCGCCTTCACGTCGCCACCGGCACAGAAGGCGCGGCCGGCGCCGGTCAGCACGATGGCGCCGACCGCATCCTCCGCGGCGAAGCGGTCGAGCGCGGCGCGCATCGCCGTCATCATCCCGGCGCTCATCGCGTTCATGCTGTCCGGGCGGTTCATGGTGAGCACGGCGACGCCGTCCTCCACCGTCACCAGCAGGTCGTCCTCCATGCGGCGTCCCTCCTCGCTGCCGCTGTTCTCCGCCGGCCGGGCGGCGCTGGCAACCATTGGGCGCTGGGGGCGAGCGGCGGGCTCGCCGCGACTCGGTCCGCTCGCGTAGCGTCGTGCCATGCGTGTGGCGCTGGCCCTCCTCCTGCTGCTCGGCGGCTGTGGCGACAGCCCCTGGGGCGCCGTCTCCGACCGGGTCGGCGAACTCATCAGACCGCCGGCGGCCGAGGACCCGCCGCCGGCCGCGGACCGCGCCCTCTCCGTCACCCTCGGCCGCCGCCGCGCCCAGGTGGCGCTGCTGCAGGAACTCGGCGAGCGGCGGCTGTGGCGCAGCCCAGGCGGCATCGTCATTGCGACCGAGGGGGTGCGGGTGGTCGCGACCTCCGGCCTCTCCCAGGTGCTCGCCGCCACGCGGTTCGAGGAGCCGGACCCGCTCGCCCGCCCCGCCACCCTGCTGGAGGGTGCCGCGACCGCGCACCGCCTGGTGGATTTGATGACGTCGCGCCGCGACCCGGCCGGCATGCGCTTCGGCGTGCAGGTCACCTGCCGGCTCTCCGCCGACCCCACGCCGGAGCCCGGCGTGCTCGCGGTGGAGGAGCATTGCCGCGCCGGCCGGCTCGGCCGCTTCACCAACCGCTTCTGGGTGGAGGAGGGCGGCGGCTGGCTGCGCTCCGAGCAGTGGATCGGCCCCGGCCTGCCTATGCTGGCGCTGGAGCCGGTGGGGCCGGAGCCGGCGGAGGGGGGCGAGTGACCGGCGCGGCCGAGGTGATGGAGGTACTGGACGTGTTGCCCGGCCCGCCCGGGCCGAACCCGCCCTGGCCTGACCTGCCCCGGCCAAACCTGCCCGGGCCTAATCCCGGAAGCCGATCCCCGCCTGCCGCATGCGCCGCAGCACCAGCGCCGTCCACCCCAGCTGCACGGCCAGCGCCGGCAGCACGATCAGCGGCTTGGCGGCCGCCACCAGGTGCAGGAACAGCACGGCGAGCGCCGCGTGGAACAGCGCGAAGCCCCAATGCGCGGCCGCCACCGCGGCCACCGGCATCCCTGCCCGCCGCGCCATCTGATAGAGGTGCGTGCGGTGGCCGATGCCCACGGGCTGGCGCATGGCGGCGCGGCGCAGCAGGGTGAAGCCGGCGTCCCACAGCAGGCCGAACAGCAGCAGCGGGACGATCAGGAAGCTCACCTGGCTGGCGTCGAAGCGGCTGGCTGCCACCGCCAGCACGGCCAGCATGAAGCCCAGGAACTGGCTGCCGACATCGCCCAGGAAGATGCGCGCGGGCGGCAGGTTGAAGGGCAGGAAGCCGGCCAGGCCCGCGGCCAGGAACAGCGCGGCGGCATAGACGAACCAGCCGCCCTCGGCAGCCGCGATGGCGGCCAGGGCGGCGCAGGCGATCAGCAGCGCCCCCCCCACCAGCCCGTCCAGCCCGTCCAGGAAGTTCACCGCGTTGGTGCAGCCCACGATCCACAGCAGGGTGAGGAGCGGCCCGACCCAGCCCAGCGCGACCGGCCCGACATAGGGGATGGCGAGCCGCGTGAGCACGAGGCCGGCGCCCATGGCGACCAGCGCCGCCGCGACCTGCGCCAGCAGGCGGAGCCTGGCCGAGAGGTCGCGCGCATCGTCCAGCAGGCCGATGCCGCCGATCGCGACCGCGGCCAGGATGACGCCGAGGAAGGGCCGCTCGGCGATGCGGGCGTACTCGGCCCGCTGGAAGAGCACGAGCATCCCCAGGATGAAGGCGAGCACGATGCCGAGCCCGCCGCCGCGCGGCGTCGGGTGCGCGTGGTCGCTGCGCGCGTTCGGGTGGTCGAGGATGGGCCAGGCGATCATCGCCCGGACCGTCGCGGCGGAGAGCAGGGCGAGGAGCAGCGCGAAGCCGAGGTGCTGCGTGAGGGCCGCGACGGTCATGCGCGGCGCGGTGTGGCGGAAGCGGGGGCGGGGGGCAACGGGGGGCGTTGCGTGGGTGGCCCTTGGGGGAGGAAGGGAACTTCCTCCCCCAAGACCCCCACCATCCTTTTTTTAATCCCCTTTTCCGGCGCGCTTCCCAATCGTCTCGTGCCGGCCCGGCATGGCCCGACGCTCGATCAGGGCGGGCCCGCCCCTAGCGCAGAAATCCTTGATAGCCCCGCTGCAGCGCATCCGCCCGCCCGTCCCGCGTCACCTCCCATAGCGGGTTGTCCACCGAAAGCCGCTGCCCGCCATCGCGCAGCACCGGGCGGATCACCGCCGTCGCGCGGCTCGCCGTCTCCGGCCCCAGCAGCTGCAGCGGGACGCGCACATAGATGCCCTTGTCGAAGCTCCCCTCGCCGTACTGGCTGAAGGGCACGTTGGTCAGCGTGACGAAGCCGCCCACCTCGATCCCGCTGTCGAAGCGCCGGCCGAGCTCGATCGTGCCGCCCCAGTCGCCCGCCAGGTACCGCCCGCCGCGCAGCACGGCATACAGGTTCCACCAGGGCAGGTCGGCATAGAGCGAGAGATGCCCGGTGCCCACCGAATAGCCGAGCGCCGCGAAGCGCTGCCGGTACTCCCGCTGCGCCACCCAGTTGAGGTCGAGACCCAGCGCCCAGGGCCGGTCCGCCGGCCGCCACAGCAACTCGGTCGAAAGCCCCATGAACATCGGCTCCAGCAGACCGGCGGTGACGCGCGCGAACAGGTCCGGCGCCGGGGTCCAGATGCGCTCGGCATAGAGGGCGGGGATGGAGGTCTTCCCCTCCCGCGCATAGCGCGCGTAGTCGCTCCGCACATGCGGCAGCACGGAATCGCTGGGCAGGCCCTTGTCGAGGTTGCCGGCCACCGCCTGCGCCACGCTGCCCGCCACCGCGAACCCGCCGCCGAGGCCGAGCCGCGCCCCGGCCGCGAGCCCGGCCTGCCAGCGCAGCCCCGCCCTGGTGTCGCCGATGACCAGGGCGAGGCGCGGCTCCAGCCCCCAGTCGAGCGCCGGGTCGAAGCGCGCCGGCGAGTCCGG
>DASQVL010000782.1:0-2728 GCA_035640795.1 Crenalkalicoccus sp.
ACGCGAGCGCAACAGATGGCGATGGCGGAACCCGGACACCGCGCTTATGTTGCATCGCAACAGAACCGTTTACCGAGGATCTGCCGCCGCATGAGCTTCATCACCCCGCCGCCCGGCCGGGAGCTGCTCGAACGCAGCTCCGCCACCATGGTCCGCGTCATCGAGCAGGCGCGCGCCATGGCCGACATGGCAGGCCGGCACGCCAGCGGCCTCTGGCCGAGCCTCGGCGCCGCATCCTGGCCGCCGCTGCCCAACCCGCTCCGCCTGCCGCAGGACGCGCTGGATTACGCGACCGATGCCGCCCAGCGCGCCGTGCTGTTCTGGGACGCCATGCGCCAGGCCGGCAACGCCTTCCTCAAGCACGAGCAGGCCGGCTGCCCGCCGGTCCTGTTCTTCGAGTGGGAGATCGTGACCGATGGCCGCACCCTGCCGCGGCCGGTGAATTACGGGCTGGTGCGCATCAAGGTGCCGGAGGGCGCGCCGCCCGCCGACCCGAAGCTGCGCCCAATCGTCGTGATCGATCCGCGCGCCGGGCATGGCGCCGGCATCGGCGGCTTCAAGTCGGACAGCCAGGTGGGCGTGGCGCTCCGCCGCGGCCATCCGGTCTACTTCGTGGTGTTCTTCCGCGACCCCGAGCCAGGCCAGACCGTGCTCGACATCACCGCGGCGGAGAGCGCCTTTCTCCGCCGCGTGCGCGCCCTGCATGCGGAGGCGCCGCGGCCGGTCGTCATCGGCAACTGCCAGGGCGGCTGGGCCGTGATGATGCTGGCGGCCTCGCAGCCCGACCTCTGCGGCGCGCTGGTGCTGAACGGCGCGCCGCTCTCCTACTGGGCAGGCGAGCGCGGGCGGAACCCGATGCGCTATCTCGGCGGCCTCGCCGGCGGCTCCTGGCCGGCGACGCTGCTGGCCGATCTCGGCAATGGCCGCTTCGACGGCGCCAACCTGGTGCTGAACTTCGAGGCGCTCTCCCCCGGCAACACGTGGTTCCGCAAATACTGGAATCTCTACGAGCACCCGGACGAGGAGGCGCAGCGCTTCCTGGAGTTCGAGCGCTGGTGGGGCGGCTACTTCCTGATGAACCGCGACGAGATCCGCTGGATCGTCGAGAACCTGTTCATCGGCGACCGCTTCGCGCGCGGCGAGATCTCGGCCGGCGGCGGCGCCACCTTCAACATGCGGGCCGTGCGCTCCCCGGTCATCGTCTTCGCCTCGGCCGGCGACAACATCACGCCGCCCGGCCAGGCGCTGCGCTGGATCGCCGATGTCTACCACGACGAGCAGGAGATCAAGGCGCTCGGCCAGACCATCGTCTACCTGCTGCACGACGAGATCGGTCATCTCGGCATCTTCGTCTCCGGCGCGGTCGCCAAGAAGGAGCACACGGAGATCGCCTCGACCATCGAGCTGATCGGCGCCGTCGCCCCCGGCCTCTATGAGATGATGATCACCCCGGCCCCGGACGGGCGCTGGCAGGTGGAGCTCAAGGAGCGCAGCATCGCCGATGTGCGCGCCCGCAGCGGCGAGGCGAAGAACGAGGCCTTCCCGGCGGTCGCCAAGATCGCCGCCCTCGGCCAGAACGTCTACGACCTGCTGGTCTCCCCGGTGCTGCGGCAATGGGTGACGGAGCGCGGCGCGGAATGGCGGCGCGAGCTGCACCCGATGCGGCTGCGCCGCACCCTGCTCTCCGACCGCAATCCGGTGATGGCGCCGGTCGGCCCGCTGGCCGAGGCGGTGCGGGAGCGCCGCTCGCGCGCCGCGCCGGACAACCCCTTCCTGGCCTGGGAGGCGCTCTGGGCCGATGGCGTGGAGCGCAACATCAACGCCTGGCGCGACCTGCGCGACGCCTGGACCGAGGTCGCCTTCCACGCCGTCTATGGCTGGCTCGGCGCGCTCGGCGTGGGAGAGGGGGCGCCCGAGCCCACCCCGGCCCAGCTCGCCGAGGCGCCGGAGGTGCGGGCCGCCCTCGCCCGCGTCGCCCAGGGCGGCTACGCCGAGGCGGTGATCCGCATGATGATCCTGCTCGCCCAGGCGCGCGGCGGGGTGCGGCGCTCGCGCCTCGAACGCTCCGACGCCATGCTGCGCGAGCAGCCGCCCTTCGCCACCATGACGCCGGAGGCGCGCGGCGCGCTGATCCGCGAGCAGACGGTGATCTGCACCATGGCGCCGGCGGAGGCGCTGGCGACCCTGCCGGCGCTGCTGCCCGACACGGCCGACCGCGTGCGGGCACTGACGGTGGTGGAAGGCGTGGCCGGGCCGGAATCCGAGATCGGCGCGGCGGCGGTCGCCATGCTGCGGCAGATCCGGGCGGTGCTGCGGCCGCGGGTGGCGGGCGCCGCCGTCCCCATCGGGTTCGAGGCGGCGGCGATCGCCGACTGAGGCCGGGCGTTTCCCGGGGGGCGTTGTCCCCCCGACCCCCTGCCAGGCTGCCAGGTACCCGGGACCTTCTCAAATCCCCGGGGTGTCCTGGCCGGCGAGCGTGCCTGGCGGCAGAGTCGGGGGCATGAGCGCCGCGCCGACCCTGCTCGCCGATATCGGCGGCACCAATATCCGCCTCAGCGTGCTGGACGGACCGGCGCCCGGGCCGGTGCAGCAGCTGGAACTGGACGGCTTCGACGGCATCCTGCCGGCGATCGCCGCCTGCCTCACCGCGGCCGGCGCCGAGGGGGGCGGCCGCCGGCCCGGCGCCGCGGTGCTCGCCGTGGCGGGCCCGGTCGCGGAAGGCCGCGCC
>DASQVL010000783.1:0-2321 GCA_035640795.1 Crenalkalicoccus sp.
GCCCTCGCGGGGCGGCGGCCGGGCTGAGCCGCCGGGCGCCTCACGCCGGGCGGTATGAAGCGCTTCGGGGGTATCACGCCTCGAGGAACAGCGGCACCAGCGAGGCGACCAGAAGCCCCGCCATCGCCAGGTTGAAGCGGCGAAGCGAAGCCGGCGAGCGGAGCAGCCGCGCCGCGCCGACGCCGACCAGCGTCCAGCAGACGAGCACCGGCAGGGTGACGGCGGCGAAGATGGCGGCGAGCAGCGCCGACTGTCCGTGCATCGCCTCGCCTGCCGTGGTGTAGGTGACGATGGCGCCCAGGGCGGCGACCCAGCCTTTCGGATTGACCCACTGGAAGGCCGCGGCCTGCAGGAAGCCCAAGGGCCGCGCGCCAGGCCGCGCGCCGGAGGCTCGGTCGCGCTCCGCGGCCGGACGTGCCGTGGCGATCTTCCAGGCGAGCCAGAGCAGGTAGGCGGCGCCCACCCAGCGCAGCGCGCCCTGCACGCCCGGGGCGCCGCGCAGGACCTCCCCCGCGCCGAGGGCGACCGCCAGGATCATGAGCGGAAAGCCGACAGCGACGCCCAGCAGGTGGGGCAGGGTGCGGCGGAAGCCCCAGGTCGCGCCGGAGGCGGCGACCATGGCGTTGTTCGGCCCGGGTGTCGCCGCCATGGAGAGGGCGAAGGCGAGGACAGAGCCGAACCAGGCGAGGCCATCCGGCATGTCCGCAAGCCTGCGCGGCTGGTGCGGCCGCGGCAAGCCGGGTGGGATCGCCTCAGCCATGCATCCTCCGCGGGCAGGCATGCACGGGCAGGCATGGCCCGCTGCCCATGGCGCCCTGCACGGCCGGGCCGGCCTGCAGGACAGGCGCCCGTGGCGAGGGGGCGCCTGTGGCGAAGGACCGGGCGGCGGCGCGGCGGTCATGCCGGCTCTCCGTACAGGGATGCGGCGCGGCGGCGCCTGCGCCGGCGCAGCAGCCAGGCGGCGAGCCCGGTAGCAAGGAGCGTGGGCAAGGCGAGCCCGGCGAGCAGCGCGGCGATGCGCCCCGGCCAGCCGAACAGCGTGCCGCCATGCACCCAGCGCTGCAGGGCGATCGCCTCCTCCATCGCGCTGCGCGTGCGCGGGCCGCGCTCTTCCAGCACCACACCGGACCAGGGGCCGGACCAGGGATCGAGGGTGATTTCGGTGCGGCGGCGGATCTCGGGATCGCTGCCCTCCGGCCGGAGGGCGACAGTCCAGACCGGGCGGCGGCCGGAGGGCGGGATGACGCCGGCGACCACCTGGCCCGGCAGGTATGCCCTCGCCGCCGCGACGGCGGAATCGGCATCCATCCGCATGGGCTCCCGCCGCGGTGCGGCGGCGGATCTGGTCGCCGGCGCGGCAGGGCCGGCCGGTGGCCCGAACCAGCTGCGGAAGACGAGAACCGTGCCCGAGAAGGCGAGCACCAGCAGCACGAGCGCTGTCCAGCCCCCGGCCAGCCTGTGCAGGTCGAGGTTCAGCAGCAGCGCCGGGCGGTGGCGCAGCGTCACCAGTGCCCGAAGCGCGTTGGCCCGCGGCCACCAGAGCCCGAGACCGCTCGCGGCCATGCCGAGGAGCACGAGGCCCAGGACACCGACGGCCTCATGCCCGCCCCAGGGGCGGAGAAGCAGCGCCTCATGCAATTGGTGCGTGACGGCAACGAAGGATGTGGAGACGTCGCGCAGGCCAAGCACCGCGCCCGTGGCCGGGTCCAGATAGGCGGTCCTTGCCCCGGGCTGCCCCCGCTCGGGCTGCACCACCCAGACCGGCCAGACGGCATCGGGCGGACGGATGGTGCCGGCCGGCTGACCCGTCGCGGCCTCCGCCAGATGCTGCACGGCGGTGAAGCCGAGCGCCGGGTCGGCTGGACCGGAGGCACGGAAGAGCGCCGGGTTGAGCACCCGGTCGATCTGCCGCTGGAAGACCAGAATGCTGCCGGTCAGCCCCTGCGACGCGAGGAGCAGGCCGAAGGCAAGCCCGACCCGGCGATGCAGCCTTACCAGGACAGGACGGGCGGATGGGACCGGCCGGAGGCGGCTTTCCGGGGGGCGCGGATGCGCTGGGGCGGGCATGCTCCGGGCGGTACTGCAATTGCGAATGAATCGCAATACGACGTCTGAGCCTCGGCTTGGCCGCGGTCGGGCCGTTACGGGCCTGACCTTGCTTACGGGCCGGAGCTTGCTTAAGCCGGCAATTCCGTCCTGGCCGCCTCTACCCACGCAGATCGTAGGCTAGGCCGGCGGCGGCGCAGGCCGGGTCCGCGCCAGGGGCGGCAATTGCTCGACACCACCGAACCAGGCGGCAAGCTTCGGATGCCGCTCCCGCC
>DASQVL010000784.1:0-3931 GCA_035640795.1 Crenalkalicoccus sp.
GCGATCCGCACCCAGCCACCGGTCCGAAGCCGGCGCCGGCGATGCGCGACCACCCCAACCAACACGCGAACCCCGTTTGGCGGAAACGGCCTCGCGGCAGGCCTCGTGAATTTTTCGGGCTAGCCGATCGGCAACATGCCGCAAGCCAGCCTCCGGCGAAGCCGGGCAGGTTCAAAGCGCCTGCGCTCCAGCCGCTTGGCGTAGAGCTCCAGGCCTTGGCCGTCCCACCAGAGCCGTCGCGCGCAGCATCTCCGCATTGTCGCTGCGGAAGCTCCCTGCCACCGCCACCCGCTCCTCGCCGCGTTTGCCGACGAGGCGCCACGCATCGCCCCAGGGCAACAAGTTGGTGCACCGGCAGTTGTGCTGAGCAAGAGGCGCAGGTTTCGCCAGGGTTCGCGCAGTGACTTGGGGAGTACGGCACGGCAACGAGCGCCTGAATCGCTCTCCGGACGCCAGATTCTCTCCAAACCTTGGGCCTTGGCCGATTTAGTCCCAAGCTTCCGACTCCAGACCCAGCAATGCTGTCAGCGGCTGTTGCCCCTTGTCATATGAGGGGCGACCAGCCTCACTCATCCAGTTTGACGCCGAGCCGCTCGGCCCGCTCACGCCACCGCGCGTCATCGGCCTTGACAAAGGCGATGAAGCCTGAGCGATCAAGCGTGTCGGCAATCAACCCATTCGGCGTAAGGAACTCCGCCGCCTCGGGGGCGCGAACGAAGGACTGCACTGCCTCCGAGATCCGGTCTGCCACCGCGTCCGGCGTGCCGGGCGGGGCGAGGATGCCAAGCCAGAGATCGGCGTCGAGCTGAAAGCCCTGCTCCACCAGAGTTGGCACCTCCGGCGCGCCGGGGAAGCGCGCGCGGGTGGCGAGCCCCAGGATGCGGAGCCTTCCGCCCTGCGCCTTGGCGACGCCGATCGGCAGCATCATCGCATCCACCTGGTTGGCGATGAGGGCCGCGACGGCCGGAGAGGCGCCCTGGAAGGGCACGTGCTGCAGCTCGATCCCGGTCTCCGCCTTGAAGGTCTCCGTCATGACCTGGGAGGTGCTGGCAACGCCCCAGGAGGCATAGGTCAGCGGCTGCCGCGCCGCCTTCGCCCGCGCCACGAATTGCCGGGCATCGGCCACATCGAGCCCCGGCCGCGTGACGAGGGAGAAGAGCAGCCGCGCCGTCGCCGCGACCGGGACGAAGCTCTCCGGCCGGTAGGGCAGGCGGCGATACACATAGGGGTTCACCGAATGCGTATCGGCCGTGGTGAAGACCAGGGTATGCCCGTCCGGCGCTGCCTGCTGGACGAACTGGTTGCCGACGATGCCGTTCGCCCCGGGCCGGTTGTCCATCACCACGGGCTGGCCGAGGCGTGGCGTCAGCTCCCGCGCCACCCAGCGGGCGAGCACATCCGTGGCGCCGCCAGGCGGGTAGGGCACCACCAGGCGGACCGGGCGGGTCGGCGCCCAGCTGCCTTCCGCCAGCGCCACCCGGCCGCCGAGCACGGCAAGCCCCGCGGCCAGCATCTGCCGGCGGCCGGGCCTGCCGCCGGCGACATCGCGTCGGTTCATGCTTGTTTCCTCCCCTTGGTGTCAGGCGGCGCCGCTCCTGAGAGATGCGAGGCCGTAGAAGCGCAGCAGCTCGCGCACCCGCTCGCGCGGCGGGGTCGCCGTGAAGTAGCCGGTGCGGCAGGGGCGCAGGCCGGTGCTGCGGCGCAGGTCGACCATGCCCTCCGCCATTTTCACCGTGGCCGCCAGCGCATCCACCACCGGCACCCCGTCCACCTCCTGCACCCCGTGCCGGGCGAGCAGCACGCAGAGCGGCGCCTCGCCCGGGATGATCGCCTCCGCGCCACGGGCGATCAGGCCGCGCGCCGCGGTCCGGAAGCGCTCCAGCAGCGGTGCCGGGTCGCTATAGCCCTGCAGCACGTCGTTGAAGGTGAAGCCCACGGGATGCGCGCCAACGAAGCGCTCGGACAGGCCGAGCCGCGCTACGTTGCGCTCTACCGTCGGCGCCATGTCCACGATGAAGAGCAGCACGCCGGCGCGCTGGCCCAGCATCGCGGCGGTCAGCATGGCGCTCTCGCCATAGCCCACCACCGGGATGTCGACGAGGCTGCGGATATCCTGCAGCGAGGGCTCGGGCAGCGTCATCAACGCGAAGGCGTCGAAGCCGCTCTCCTCCGCCTCCAGCGCGCCCAGCACGAATTGTTGGCTGTGCAGGCCCTGGAAGTAGGCGTAGCGGATGTCGTTGCCGGGATACTCCGTCTGGTAGGTGGCGGGATGCATGCCGTGCATCACCACCTCCGTATCCGGCCGGGCGACGCGGGTGAAATGCGCCCGCAACGACTCGGCATAGGCCGGCAGGTTCTCGAGGACGGTGAAGCTCTGGTGGTAGATGCGGATACTTGCCATCCCGCCCTCCTAAGCGGCCGTCTGTCGGTCGAGCTCCGCCAGCAGCTCGGCGGAGGCGATCACCCGGCCGAAGAGCGGCAGGATGTTCCTGGTGGAGAACTCGTGCCAGGCCGGGTTTGGTGCCGCGCAGCAATCCTCCAGCACTGTCACGGCGAAGCCGGCATCATCGGCGGCGCGCGCCGTCGCCTCGACCACCAGGTTGGTCACGACACCGCCGAGGACGAGCTCGGTCACGTCGCGATGCAGGAGCCAGGTCATCAGGCCGGTGTTGAAGAAGGGGTTCACGCATTGCTTGGTGAACACCACTTCGGACGGCAGCGGCGCCACCGCCTCCGGGAATTCGGTGCCCCAGCTGCCGAGCACGCAGGCGCCGTGCTCCTTCATCCTGGCGATGCGCGGGGCGACGCTCAGTGCATCCGCATAGTCGGCGCGGAAGCCGAGGCGGATATGCGCCACCGTCAGCCCCTGCCGACGCGCCGCCGCCAGCACGGTGGAGGCATGGCGGAGCACGCCGTGCTCCTCCACCACCTTCGCCAGGCCGCTCCCGCCAACCTTGCCCTTGGGGTCCACCATCTCGTTCTGCAGGTCGAGCAGAAGAAGTGCCTTCGTCACGGTCGATTTCCTTCTCTTCCAGGTCGCGGCACGGGCCTCAGTCGGCCCACATGCCGCCATTCACGTCCAATACTTCGCCAGTGACGAAGCCGGCCGCCTCGCTGGCCAGGTAGAGCGCCGCCTCGGCCACGTCCTCGCCACGCCCCATGCGGCCGACCGGGATCAGCGCCTTGAGCGCCGCCGGGAAGTCGCTGGTCATCGCGGAGGCGATGGGCCCCGGCGCCACGGCATTCACCGTGATGCCGTCCGCCGCCAGCTCCCGCGCCAGGAAGAAGGTCAGCGCATGCACGCCGGCCTTGCTGGCGCCGTAGGCAGCGTTGCTGGCGCGCGCCTGCTCGGCCGGGTCGATCCAGGGGCGCGGGTTGCCGCCGTTCTTGCCGATGACCGAGCCGAGATTGACGATGCGGCCGTAGCGCTGCCGCCGCATCGCCGGGATCACCGCCTGGCAGCAGAGGAAGGTGCCCTTCAGGTTGATGTCGAGCACCCGGTCCCATTCCTCCTCGGGCAGCGTTGCCGCCGGCCCGAAGGAGACAATGCCAGCGACATTCACCAGAAGGTCGATCCGCCCGAAGGCATCCAGCGCCTGCGCCACCACGCGGTCGATATCGGCACGCCGCGTGACATCGAGTTCCGCCCCGATCGCCTGCGCGCCCGAGGCCGCGATCTCCGCCAGGATCGCCTCCGCGCCGCGCCGGTCGGCAAGGCAGAGCGAGGCGCCCTCGCGCGCGAAGGCCCGCGCCACTGCGCCGCCGATGCCGCCGGCCGCGCCGGTGACGAAAGCGACGCGCCCGGCCAGGCGCCCGGACCGTGCGCCGCTCACGGCGCGTTCCGCTGGCCCCGTGCCGCGTGCAGCCCGGCCAGGCGGCCGAAGACCAGCCCCTTCAGCACGGAAGTCGCTCCGGTATAGGTACCGAAATA
>DASQVL010000785.1:0-3828 GCA_035640795.1 Crenalkalicoccus sp.
GAGGGTCAGTAGGATGCGCACCCTGCTTGAATGTGCCGATGCGAAATCGGCCGAATAAGCCGACCACGTCTCGCCTAAATCACGCGGCTTGCCCTGAACGGGCGGGTAATCTGACTTTTACAACCGCGCCAGCGTCGCCCCCCAAGTCAACCCACCCCCGATCGCTTCCATCACGATCAAATCCCCCCGCTCCAGCCGCCCGGAGGCATCCGCCTCCGCCAGCGCCAGCGGAATCGACGCCGCCGAAGTATTCGCGTGCCGGTCCACCGTCACCACCACCCGCTCCGCCGGCAGCCCCAGCTTCTTCCCCATGGCGTCGATGATCCGCAGATTCGCCTGGTGTGGCACCAACCAGCGCACATCCGCATGCGTCAGCCCGTTCGCCGCCAGCGCCTCGTCCACCACGGCGGCGAGCCTGCCGACCGCGTGGCGGAACACCTCCCGCCCCGCCATGCGCAGCTTGCCCATCTCCCCGTTCGACCCCGCCCCGCCATCCACGTACAGGATCTCGCCATACCGCCCGTCCGAATGCAGGTGGGTCGAGAGGATGCCGCGGTCGCCCCCATCCCCCCTGCCCTCGCCCGCCGCCAGCACTACCGCCCCGGCGCCGTCGCCGAACAGCACGCAGGTGCCGCGATCCGTCCAGTCCAGGATGCGGGAGAACACCTCCGTCCCGATCACCAGCGCACAGCGCGCCTGGCCGGTGCGGATCAGCCCGTCCGCAACCCCCATCGCATAGACGAAGCCGGCGCAGGCCGCCGAGACATCGAAGCCGAAGCCGCGCGTGATGCCGAGCGCCTGCTGGATGCGCACCGCGGTCGCCGGGAAGGCGCTGTCCGGCGTGGCCGTCGCCACCAGGATGCAGTCCACCGCCTCGGCCGACAGGCCGGCCCGCGCCAGCGCCCGCCGCGCCGCCTCGGCGCCCATCGAGGACGCGGTCTCGTGCGGCGCGGCGATGTGGCGCTGACGGATGCCCGTGCGCTCGACGATCCAGGCATCGGAGGTCTCGAGCCCGTATTCGCGCGCGAGGTCGTCGTTGCTCAGCGCGCGCTCCGGGAGGTAGCCGCCACAGCCGGCGATCAGGGCGCGGGTCAGGGCCAAGGCGGGTGATCCGTCAGCGGGCGGCGGGCGCAAGGCCCGGCGCAGTGGGGGAGAGGTTGCGCAGCCCCTCGCGGATGCGGTCGTTGAAGCCGTGCGTCACCATGTCCATGGCGACGTCCACCGCATGGGCGAAGCCGAGCGCGTCGGTGCCGCCATGGCTCTTCACGACGACGCCGTTCAGGCCGAGCAGGATGGCGCCGTTGTAGCGCCGCGGGTCCATCCATTCCCGCAGCCGGTCCAGCGCCGGCCGGGCCAGCAGGTAGCCGAGGCGGGCGGGCACGGAGCTCGTGAAGACCTGGCGCAGCAGGTCGCGCATCAGCCTGAGGGCACCTTCCCCGGTCTTCAGCGCGACATTGCCGGTGAAGCCGTCCGTCACCACCACGTCCACCGTGCCGGCGGCGATGTCATGGCCCTCGACGAAGCCGTGGAAGGTCGGGCCGATATGGCTCTCCTTCAGCACCTCGGCAGCCTGGCGCACGCGGTCGTCGCCCTTCAGCTCCTCGGATCCGACGTTGAGCAGGCCGATGGAAGGCGCCGGCAGGCCGAGCACCGCGCGGGCGAAGGCATCGCCCATCACCGCGAACTCCACCAGGTTGCGCGCGTCGCACTGCACGTTGGCGCCGAGGTCGAGCATGACGACATCGCCGCGCGCCGAGGGCCCGATGGCGGCGAGCGCGGGCCGGCCGATCTCCGGCAGCGTCTTCACCACGATCTTGGCGAGCGCCATGAGCGCGCCGGTATTGCCGGCGGAGACGACGCCCGACGCCTCCCCCGCCGCGACGGCATCTATGGCGATGCGCATGGAGCTGAACCGGCCCTGCCGCAGCGCGGCGGTCGGCTTCATCTCGGCGCCGATGGTGTCCGGCGCGTGGCGCAGGCTCGAGACCTTCGCGGCGCGGCGGCGGCGGGCGAGCATGCCGCCAACCCGCGCCTCGTCCCCCACCAGCAGGAAGCGCGCCTGCGGATGGCGCTCGGCCGCCAGCTCGAGCCCGTCGAGCACGACGTCGGGGGCGTGGTCGCCCCCCATCGCGTCCACGGCCAGGGCGAAGCGGGGCGCGTCGGTCACGCAGCCTCCTGCTCAGCGGCCCGCCGTCAGTGGCGGACGGCGGCCTTCAGGGCGTCGCCGGCGGGCACCACCTCGCGCCCGTCGTAATGGCCGCAGGAGGAGCAGACATGGTGCGGCCGCTTCAGCTCCCCGCAATTGGGGCACTCGGCATGGGCCTCGACCCGCAGCGCCTCATGGCTGCGGCGCATGCCGCGGCGGGAGGGCGAAACCTTCTTCTTCGGGACGGCCATGGTGCCGAGCCTTTCTCCTGAAAATGCACCGGGTCCGGCGGGGAGAGGCGGGGCGTAGCACCGGGGCCTTGCGGGGGCAAGCGCGCGTGGGGTCTCGCGCGGGTTGGCCCTTGCGGGAGGAAGAGAACTTCCTCCCCCAAACCCCCACCTGCCTTTTTCTGATCCTTTTCAGCGCGGCACAGCCCGACCGCCTCGCGCCGACCAGACCCCGTCTCCCTGTTCGGCGGAAAGAGGGCCATCTCCCTCAGCCCGCCAGCCGCCGCCGCCATCGCCCAAGCGCCACCACCGCCCAGACCGCCTCCACCACCCCGAAGGGCCAGGCCCCCTGCAGGAAGCCATAGGCCGAGCCCATGGCGCAGGCGAAGGCGAAGCCCAGCACCATCCAGGGGCTGCGCTCCTCCAGCGCATAGCAGGCCAGCATGGCCGAGACGGCCAGCAGCCCGAACAGCGTCAGCGCGGACACACGCCTCGCCGGCCCATACCGCCCTGCACAAATCCTGATTGGCAGCCTGCGAAGCAGGCTGAGCGGCCGAATGGCCGCCGCGGCAAATGCCGCCTGGCCAAGCGGCCGGAGGCCGCGCCGGCGGCTGAGGGCGTTTGCGTGGCAACACAATTGCACACCGGCATCAGTCCCGCCGCAGCCGCCTGAGCGCCGCGAAGGGGCCCAGCGCGCCCTCCCCCGCCGCGCCATCCGGCAGCTCGGCCCCCGGCGCGCGCGGATAGGGGTCGAGCGCCAGCGCCAGCTGCTCCGCGATCGCCTCGCCGAGATCGGCGATGCCGCCCTCGGTCGGAATCTCGTCCGCCTCCTCCGGCCCCTCATCGGGCTCCTCGCCCGGCGGCAGCAGGCGGAGCGAGACCGGCTCCTCCACCCGTTGCTCCACCGGCTCCAGCGTCACCACGCAGTCCTGCGTCACCTCTGCCTCCAGCCGCCCCTCGGCGCGCACCGCACCGTCCGGCTCGGGACGCAGCGAAAGCTCGGCGCGCAGGCGGGCGATGGCGGGGATGCCGAAGCGGCGGGCCAGCGCGGCGCGCTCCGCCTCGCTCGCCTCCAGCACCTCCCGCCGCCCCTCCGGTCCGACCAGGGCAAGCACGAGCGGGCGGGAGAATTCCGGCCGGTCAGGCGGCATGGGCGGCCGCCTCCTCCGGCGGCGGGAAGGCGACGCGGCCGGCCAGCAGCCCGGAGAGTGGTTGGGCGGCGAGGGATGCGGCCACGGCGGCGGCGTGGTCCGCGAGCCGCGGCGCGCCGCCCGCCACCTCCGCACGCCAGACATTGCGGGCGAGCGCCGCCGCCAGGGCCGCCCGGTCGCCGGCATCGAGCGCCGCCTCATAGGCGCGGGCGCGGCCGTGGAACGCCTCCCACATCCGCTTCACGCGCTTGCCCACGACCATGTCGCCGACGCCCATCTCCCTGAGGTTGGTGTCCATATCCGC
>DASQVL010000786.1:0-4533 GCA_035640795.1 Crenalkalicoccus sp.
GCCAAGCGGCCGCAGGCCGCGCCGGCGCCTGAGGCCGTTTGCGTGGCAATACAAACGCACGCCGGCATCAGTACTCCGCGAAGATCCGCGCGATCTCCGTCGGCTCCCGGGTCCGGGTCAGCGCAAGCGCCAGCAGGATGCGCGCCTTCTGCGGCGTCAGGTTGTCGGCCGGCAGGAAGCCCTCGCGGGAGAGCCGCGTGGTCGGGAAGGCGCGGCCGCTGCCGGCCCGCGTCGCCTGCATGACGACGACGCCGCTCTTCACCGCCTGCGCCAGCGCCTCCGTCTCCGTCGGCGTCACGAAGCCCGGGGCGAAGCCGGCCGAGACGATGCCCCGCGCCCCGGCGGCGAGGAAGGCGCGCACGGCCGTGCCATCCGCATCCGCATGGCAGAAGGCGATGTCCACCCGCGGCAGGGCGGCGAGGCCGCGGACCTCGAACTCCGTCCCCGGCGCCACGCGGCGGAGCGGCCGGCGATACCAGGCCAGGCGGTCGCCATCGGCATGGCCGAGGCAGCCGAAATCCGGGCTGCGGAAGGTCTGCAGCCGCCCGGTCGAGGTCTTCGTCACCTCCCGCGCCGCCTGGATCTCGTCATTCATCACGACCAGGGCGCCGAGGCCCCGCGCCTCCGCGCTGGCGGCGACGCGCACCGCGTTCACCAGGTTCAGCCCGGCATCGCTCGAGAGCGCCGAGGCCGGCCGCTGCGCGCCCACCAGCACCACCGGCACCGGCACCTTCAGGGTGAGCGAGAGGAAATAGGCCGTCTCCTCCAGCGAGGCCGTCCCATGCCCGATGACGATGCCGGCGAGGGCGGGATCCTCGGCCACCAGCCGGTCGCAGAGCAGCAGCAGTTCCTTCCACTCCGGCCAGCCGATGGCGGTGGAGGGGATGGCGCGGAAGCGGACGGGCGTGACCTCCGCCACCTCCTGCACCTCCGGGAAGCGGGCAAGCAGCGCGTCCGCCTCCAGCCGCACCTCCGTCACCGCGTAATCCTGCAGGTCGAGCGGACCCCGCCCGACCGAGGCGATGGTGCCGCCGGTGCCGATGAAGGCGACCCTGGCGCGCCCGCTCACCGAGCGCCCCCCGTGCTGCGACCTGGCCCGCGCTGCATCCGTCCCTCCTGCGTCCGGTGCGCCAGCCTAAAGCGCAAGCGGGGGCGGCGAAAACCGCGGAAGGCAGCGGTCCGCTCCGGCCGCGCCGGAAGAGCGCGAAGACCAGGCGCGCTCGCGCCGGCGGGCGAGGCGAGGGGAACGCGGCGGGATGGAAGGGGCTACCCTGCCTCCCGCACCGCCGTGGTCAGCCGGGCGATGCAGGACATCCGCCCATCGCCACGGCGAATCTCGATCTGCCAGACCTGCACCGTGCGGCCGAGGCGCAGCGGCCGGCACAGCGCCTCCACCCGGTCGCCCTTGCGCACGCCCTCCAGGTGGCTGGCATTCACGTCCACGCCCACGACGCGCGCGCCCTCGGGCGAGGCCATGACGCCGGCGAAGGAGCCGACCGTCTCCGCCAGCACCACGCTGGCGCCGCCATGCAGGATGCCGAAGGGCTGCACGTGCCGCTCATCCACCGGCATGGCGGCGCGCACGAAGTCCGGCCCCACCTCCTCGATGCGGATGCCGAGCAGCTTGGGCAGCGTGCCCTCGTGCAGCTCGGCGAACTGCTCCGGTGTCGCCGGCCGCGTCCAGATGCTCACGATGCGTCAACCCCGTGCTGCTTGGTTGTGGCGCGGCGCTGATGCCCACCGGCATCGCCGCGCGCAAAACCGCTCAGTAGCGCACGCCATGATTGACCGGCATCAGTCTCGCAGGTTAGTGAGCGATCAGGCCGGCACTGCAACCGTGTCGGCGGATTATGTTGCGCGGGACGGCGGACACGCACTGGCCGGCGACTGCGTCGATTGTTTCGGCGATTGCCGAAGGACCATCCGGGCTGGGCCAGAGACCGCGCTGCACGTGATACTCGACATCTCGCGGCTGCTGTTCGGCGTCCGTCGCGGAACGCCCTCCGGGATAGCCCGGGTGGAAATGGCCTACGCCAGGCACGCCCTGGGGCGTCCCGGCGGCGCCACCTTCGTGGCCGAAATGCCCTGGGGCTTCGCCGCCCTGCCGCGCGACGCCGCGGCGCGGCTGCTGGACGCGGTGGAGGAGAGTTGGGCGACCGGCGCGCCGGGCGCCGTGCGGCGCGCGCGCGGGCTTGCCGCCGGAATCCTCGGGCGGCTCGCCCTCGGCCAGGGCCGGGCGGCGCTGGACGCGGCGCTTGCCGCCTGGAAGCGGCCGGTCTTCCTGCTGGTCTCCCATCGCTCGCTCGACCGCGCCGCGCCGATCGCGGCGCTGTGCCGGCGCGGCGTCGCCTTCGTCCCGCTGCTGCACGACCTGATCCCGCTGACCCATCCGGAATATGCGCGGCCGCCCCAGGTGGCCCGCCATGCCCGCCGCCTCGCCACCATCGCGGCGGAGGCCGATGGCGTGATCACCAACTCCGCCGCGACCGCCGGCACGCTGCTCGACCTGCTTGGTCCCGCGCGCATCCCGCCCGTCACCGTCGCGCCGCTCGGCATCGCGCCGTCCGAGGCTGTGCCGGCCGCACCCGCCACCGCCCCCGGTGGCCACTTCACCTGCCTCGGCACCATCGAGCCGCGCAAGAATCACCTCCTGCTCCTGCATCTGTGGCGCGACCTGGTGCGCATGCAGGGGGCGGCGGCGCCGCGCCTGCTGCTGCTCGGCCGGCGGGGCTGGGAGAACGAGAACGTGCTCGACCTGCTGGAGCGCTGCGCCGCGCTGCGCGGCCCGGTGCAGGAGCCGGGGCCGCTGCCGGATGCCGCGGTGCGCGCCCGGCTCGCCGGCAGCCGCGCCCTGCTCTTCCCGAGCTTCGCCGAGGGCTACGGCCTGCCGCTGGCCGAGGCGCTTGCCCTCGGCGTCCCGGTGCTCTGCAGCGACCTGCCCGCCTTGCGGGAGGTCGGGGGCGAGGTGCCCGACTACCTCGACCCGCTGGACGGCGCTGCCTGGCGCCGCGCCGTGCTGGACTACGCGGCCGCCGATTCGCCCCGCCGCGCCGCCCAGCTTGCGCGCCTCCGGCACTGGTCGCCGCCGCGCTGGGCCGACCATTTCGACCGGGTCGAGGCCTTCCTCGAGACGGTCGCCGCGCCCGTAAGGCGGCCGCTGCCGGCGCGCCCGGACACCGTGCCGCCCGAGCCCGTGGCGCCGCTTGCCGAGCCCGTTCCCGCCGCATGAGTGCCGGCCGAAGGCCGCAGGCCGCGATCGCGATCACAGGTGCTGCCTGCCGATGGCCCGGTGCGCCGGACCTCGACGCCTTCTGGGCGCTGCTGGAGGCCGGCCGCGACGCCGTCTCCACCGTCCCCGCCGACCGCTTCGAGCAGGCTTCCTTCCTGCACCCGCGCCCGGGGGAGCCCGGCCGCACCTACACCTTCGCCGCCGGCACGCTGGGCGACATCGCGGGCTTCGACCCGGCGGCCTTCGGCATCTCCCCGCGCGAGGCGGCGGAGATGGACCCGCAGCAGCGCCTGCTGCTGGAAGTCGCGGCCGAGGCCATGGAGGATGCCGGCTGGCCGGCCTCGACGCTCTCCGGCAGTGACACGGGCGTCTTCGTCGGCGCCTCGCTCACCGATTACGGCAACCTTCGCCAGGGCGATCCCGCGGCGGCCGAGCGCTGGTTCATGACCGGCAGTGCGCTCTCCATCCTCGCCAACCGCATCGGCCATGTCTTCGATCTGCGCGGCCCGGCGCAGACGGTGGACACCGCCTGCTCCTCCGCCCTCGTCGCGCTGCACCTGGCGGCGGAGGCGATCCGCGCCGGCCGCATCCCGGCCGCCGTGGTGGGCGGCGTGAACCTGCTGCTCTCGCCCTTTCCCTTCCTCGGCTTCGCGCATGCCGGGATGCTCTCGCCCACCGGCCGCTGCCGCGCCTTCGACGCGCGGGCGGATGGCTATGTACGGGCGGAAGGCGCTGCGGTGGTGCTGCTGAAGCCGCTCGCCGCGGCGCTCCGCGACGGCGATCAGCTGCGCGGCGTGCTGCTCGCCTCCGGGGTCAATGCGGCCGGGCGGACCATCGGCCTTTCGCTGCCGAGCGGCGCGGCGCAGCGCGCCCTGCTTGAGCGGGTGCTGGCCGAGGCTGGCGCAAAGCCCGACCGCCTCGGCTATTTCGAGGCGCATGGCACCGGCACCGCCGCCGGCGACCCGGTCGAGGCCGCGGCGCTCGGCGAGGCGATCGGCCGGCGTCGCGCGCGGCCGCTGCCGGTCGGGTCGGTGAAGACCAATATCGGCCATGCCGAGCCGGCCTCCGGCCTCGCCGGCCTGCTCAAGGCCATGCTGGTGCTGGAGCGCGGGCGCATCCCGCCCTCCCTGCATTTCGAGACGCCGAACCCGGCCATCGACTTCGACGCGCTGAACCTGCGTGTCCCGACCGCGGCCGAGCGCCTGCCTGGCGGCGCCCGCGCGCTGGCCGGGGTGAACAGCTTCGGCTTCGGGGGCACCAATGCCTGCGCGCTGCTCGGCCCGGCGCCGCGCCGGCCGGCGGCC
>DASQVL010000787.1:0-3186 GCA_035640795.1 Crenalkalicoccus sp.
CGAGGATGGCGGGCTGTTCCTGCCGGAGGCCTGGCCCGCCCTCTGCCCCGCCGAGTGGCGGGCGCTGCGCGGCCTGCCTTACCCCGAGCTCGCGGCGCGGCTGATCCAGCCCTTCTGCGGTGCGGCGATCGCGCCGGAGGCGCTGCGCGCCATGACGGCGGAGGCCTATGCCGGCTTCGGCCACGAAGCGGTGGCGCCGCTGGTGCAGCTGGACGAGCGGCGCTTCGCGCTCGAGCTCTTCCACGGGCCGACGCTGGCCTTCAAGGACATGGCGCTGCAGCTGCTCGGGCGCCTCTTCGACCACGTGCTGGCGCGGCGCGGCGAGCGCATCACCATCGTCGGCGCCACCAGCGGCGATACCGGCTCGGCCGCCATCGAGGCCTGCCGCGATCGCGCCGCGGTGGACATCGTCATCCTGCATCCGCGCGGCCGCACCAGCGAGGTGCAGCGGCGGCAGATGACGACGGTGCTCTCGGACAATGTCGCCAACATCGCGGTCGAGGGCAGCTTCGACGACTGCCAGGACCTGGTGAAGGCGATGTTTGCCGACGCGCCCTTCCGCGCGGAGATGCGGCTGGCCGCGGTGAACTCCATCAACTGGGCGCGCATCGCCGCGCAGATCCCCTACTACGCCTACGCGGCGCTCGCGCTCGGCGCGCCCGACCGGCCGGTCGCGTTCAGCGTGCCCACGGGCAATTTCGGCAACGTGCTGGCGGCCTGGGCGGCGCGGCGCATGGGGCTGCCGGTCGAGCGGCTGATCGTGGGGTCCAACCGCAACGACATCCTGGCGCGCTTCCTCGCCGCCAACGACATGAGCGTGCGCAGCGTCGAGCCCTCCCTCTCGCCCAGCATGGACATCCAGGTGAGCTCCAATTTCGAGCGGCTGCTCTTCGAGCTGCTCGGCCGCGATGCCGGCGCGACGGCGGCCATGATGCGCGGCTTCCGCGAGACCGGCCGCATGCCGGTGCCGGATGCCGCATGGCGGGAGGCGACGCGGCTCTTCCACGGCTTCGCGCTGGACGATGCCGGGACACTCGCCGAGATCCGGCGGCTGTGGGAGGGGGCGGGGTATCCCGCCGACCCGCACACCGCGGTCGGCACCGCCGCGGCGCAGGCGATGGCGCCGGCGGATCCCGCCATCCCGGTGGTGGTCGCCGCCACCGCGCATCCGGCGAAATTCCCGGAGGCGGTGGAGCGGGCGGTCGGCCTCCGCCCGCCGCTGCCGGCGCGGCTTGCCGACCTCCATGAGCGGCCGGAGCGGCTGGAGGTGCTGCCGGCCGAGCTCGGTGCGGTGGAGGACGCCGTCAGGCGGCATGCGCGGCGGAACCGCCGCGCCGCCGGCTGAAGGCGGGGCTCAGGCCTCCGCGCTGGTCGGGACGCCCTTCTCCTTCAGCATCGCCTGCAGCTCGCCCGCCTGGAACATCTCCATGAGGATGTCGCAGCCGCCGACGAACTCGCCCTGAACGTAGAGCTGCGGGATGGTCGGCCAGTTGGAGTACTGCTTGATGCCCTCGCGGACCTCCATGTCCTCGAGCACGTTCACGCCCTTGAAGGGCACGCCGAGGTGGCTGAGGATCTGCACCACGCGGGCGGAGAAGCCGCACTGCGGGAAGACCGGCGTGCCCTTCATGAAGAGCACGACGGGGTTCGCCTTGATGTCGCTCTCGATGCGCTCGAAGACGGGGTTGGTCATCGCGGTCGTCCTTGGCCGGAAGGCGTGAGGGATCGGTCGGGGCCTCAGTCGGGGGCAGAGGTCTGCAGGGCGAGCGCATGCAGCGCCCCGCCCATGCGGCCCTGCAGCGCGGCATAGACCAGCTGGTGCTGCTGCACCCGGCTGCGGCCGCGGAACGCCTCGGAGACCACGGTGGCGGCGTAGTGGTCGCCGTCGCCCGCCAGGTCCTCGATGGTCACCCGCGCGTCCGGCAGCGCCGCCTTGATCAGCGCCTCGATCTCGGCCGGCTGCATGGCCATGCGCCCAGGACCCCTCCCGTTCGTCCCGGATATGGCGCGCCGGCGGGGCCAAGCCAAGCCCGGTGCCTTCCCGGGCCCGGGGTTTCATGGTCCTATCGGAACGAGCGTCGGGAGGGAGGGACCGGGATGGGCGTGCTGCAGCTGCACCAGACGGCGACCGAGGCCGATCTCGGCTTCCTCCTCCAGCACCTGTCGCTCAGGGGCGACCACTGGATGCAGGACAGCGCCGGCCCGTACTACTTCCGCACGGTCGAGAGCGGGGTTTTCGCCCCGATCTACACCGGTTTCGGCAGTGCGGCTGGGGACTTCACCTTTAACGCAGCGGGGCCGGAGAGCGGCACGCTGAGCAGCTTCCAGCGCTACGTGATTGATTACAACGCCCCGAGTGCGCGCGACGTCGCGATTGAGGGCGAGGGCTTCGCCGCCGACGTCGCGGCGCTGCGCAAGGCCGTCGGCGGGGACACCACGGCGGATGCGGTGGCGCTCCTGCTCGCCGGCGACGACACCGTTCTGGGCTCCACCGGCAACGACCAGCTGGGCGGCCATGCCGGCGCGGACAGCGTGGCGGGCGGGGAGGGCGCCGATTCGCTCGCGGGCGGCGAGGGCGCCGACACGCTGGCGGGCGGCGCCGGCAAGGACGCGCTGAGCGGCGGGGCAGGGGCGGACCGCTTCGTCTTCGGCCCGGGCGACAAGGGCGACCGCATCACCGATTTCAGCGTAGCGGAGCACGACGTGCTGGACCTCTCGGCGCTGACGCCGGGCGGGGCGGCCGATCCCGCCGCCTGGGTGCAGGTGGTGGACCACAAGGCAGATGCGCGGGTGCTGGTGGACGCGCATGACGGGCACGGCTTCGTCGCCGTGGTGACGCTGAAGGGCCTTGCGGGGCTCGACCTGCCGACGCTGCTGGCCGGCCAGGACCTGCTGCTGGGCTGAGGGAAAGGGCCGGAGCGGGTTCCACTCGCCTGCGCTCGCGGAAGCCGCCCGTCCCGAGTCCGAAGTGCGGCGCCCTTCGGATCGGAACACTCGTCATGCTGGAACAGCATGACGAGTGGGCGGTCAGCCGCCGCTGTATGAGCATTGAAAGCCTCGCCATCCTCGGCGACGTTCCCCGTCATTGCGGACGGGAGGGAACGCAGAATGGATCGCCGCAGCTTGCTACGTGCCTCAACCGCTGCCTCGCTCTGGGCTGCGCTCCCCGCGGACCTGTTCGCCCAG
>DASQVL010000788.1:0-7007 GCA_035640795.1 Crenalkalicoccus sp.
GAAGGGAACGTCCCCTGCGGGGACCCCCCAAACCCCCGCCATCCTTTTTTTGATCCTTTTTTCCGATTCGCTTTCCTGGTTGTCGCGCGCCGACCTGAGCCCGGTTTCGGCTGAAAGCGGGCGGTTTTCCTGCCCCGGCCAGGATCCGGTGCGGGCCGCGCGCAGCCGGGCCCGCCCCCCCCTCGGCTTGACGAGCCCCGCCGGCAGGTGTCGCATCGCCGCCGGTCAAACCCCCGCCATGCCACAACTCTCCCTCCACACCCCGATCGGCGACCTCACCGTCTCCGAGGAGGCAGGCGCCATCATCGCCCTCGACTGGGGCCGCGGCCGCGACCAGCAGCCGACCCCCCTGCTGACCAGCGCCTGCGACCAGCTGCAGGACTATTTCGACGGCACCCGTCTCCACTTCGATCTGCCGCTCGCGCCCCAGGGCACCGCCTTCCGCCGCCGCGTCTGGCAGGCGCTGCGCGAGATCCCGCCCGGCGAGACCCGCAGCTACGCGGAGATCGCCGCCGCCGTGGGCTGCCGCGCCCCCCGCGCCGTGGGCCAGGCCAGCGGCGCGAACCCCATCCCCATCCTCATCCCCTGCCACCGCGTGGTCGCGGCGGACGGGTCGCTCGGCGGCTATTCCGGCGCCGAGGGCCCAGCCACCAAACGCTACCTGCTCGCGCTCGAGCAGCGCGCCATCACCCGAGGAACCTCCCGATGAACCACGCCATCCGCCTCCACGAACCGGGCGGGCCCGAGAAGCTGGTCTGGGAGGAGGTGCCCCGCCCCGAGCCCAAGGCGGGCGAGGCCCTGGTGCGGCAGGAGGCGGTCGGGCTGAACTACATCGACGTCTACTTCCGCACCGGCCTCTACAAGGCGCCCTCCCTGCCGGTGACGATCGGCATGGAAGGCGCCGGCGTGGTGGAGGCGGTGGGTGAGGGCGTCACCAATGTCCGCCCCGGCGACCGCGTGGCCTATGCCGGCGCGCTCGGTGCCTACGCGGAAGCCCGCGCGGTGAACGCCGAACGCCTGGTCAGGCTGCCGCCGGGCATCGAGCCGCAGACCGCCGCCGCGATGATGCTGCAGGGCATGACGGCGCAGTTCCTGATACGCCGCACCTATCGCGTGCAGAAGGGCGACACCATCCTGCTGCATGCCGCGGCGGGCGGCGTCGGCCTCATCCTGGTGCAGTGGGCGAAGCACCTGGGGGCCACCGTCATCGGCATCGTCTCCACGCGCGAGAAGGCGGAGCTGATCCGCGCGCACGGCGCCGACCACGCGCTGCTGACGACGGACCCGATCCCGCAGCGGGTGAAGGAGATCACCGGCGGCGCCATGGTCCCGGTGGTCTATGACAGCGTCGGGCGGGACACCTTCCTCACCTCGCTCGACAGCCTCCGCCCGCTCGGGCTGATGGTGAGCTTCGGCAACGCCTCCGGCCCCGTCTCGCTGCCCGATCTCGGCGTGCTCGCCGCCAAGGGCTCGCTCTATCTCACCCGGCCCACGCTCAACACCTACACGGCGAAGCGGGAGGATCTGGAGCAATCGGCCGCCGAGCTGTTCGACGTGGTGCAGTCCGGTGCCGTGAAGATCCGGGTGAACCAGACCTACCCCCTGAAGGACGCGGCGGAGGCGCACCGCGCGCTGGAGAGCCGCAAGACCACCGGCAGCACGGTGCTTCTGCCATAATTTTCCCGTCTGAGCGTCGTCCCGGCCGGATGGATCGGCGCAGGAAGATTTCCGGCCCATGGATCGCCTGCAGCAGCTCTCGGTGTTCCGCCGCGTGGTGGAAACCGGCAACGTCACCCGCGCGGCGCGCGACCTGGCGATGAGCCAGCCCAACGTCTCGCGCATCCTGGGCGAGCTCGAGGAGCGGCTCGGCGTGCCCCTCCTGAACCGCTCGCCGCGCGGCCTGACCGTCACCGAGGCGGGGCAGGCCTTCTACTCCGACGCGCTCCGCATCCTCGATCAGCTCGACGAGGCCGAGGCGCGCGCGCGCGGCAGCACCGGCGCGCTCGCCGGCCATATCCGCCTCGCCTGCGCCAGCTCCTTCTTCACCCTCGTCGTGCTGCCCTGGGTGCGCGACTTCCTGATGGAGCACCCGCAGGTCTCGATCGAGGCGCTGCTCGGCGACCGCTCGACGGACCTGGTGGAGCAGGGCGCCGACCTTGCCATCCGGGTCGGGCCGCTCCGCCAGCAGTCGCTGGTCGCACGCAGGATCGGCCGGGTGGACTTGGCGCTCTTCGCCTCGGCCTCCTACCTGCAGCGGGCCGGCGCGCCGCAGCAGCCCGAGGAGCTCACGGGCCATGATTTCTGCACCACCCTGGTCGGCGGCCGCCACCCGGACAGCCTGACCCTGGAAGGGCCGGATGGCCGCATCATCACCACCCAGGTGCATAGCCGCTTCTGCGCGACCGGCAACGAGGCGACGCGGCTCGCGGTCCTCTCCGGCATCGGCATCGGGCTGCTCGCCCCCTGGAGCGTCGCCGAGCAGGTCGCTCGGGGCGCGGCGGCGCCGGTGCTGGAGGGCTGGCGGGCGGAGCCGCGCGACGTGCACATCGTCTGGCCGGCGGCGCGGACCATGCCGCGACGGCTGCGCGCCTTCGTGGACTTCATCGCTCAGCGGGCGGCCGCGCAGCAGAAGCTGCGCGCGCGCTAGTGTCCTGCCCGCGAAGTCCGCTGCTTCAGCAGCGAACGGAGCGGACCAGCAGGCCACTGAAAACAAGGGCGAGTGTTCCGATCCGAAGGGCGCCGCACCAGCGGCGAACTTCGGAATCGGGACACTAGAGAGATATCGGCGCAATCGCGCGCCGGCGCGCCCGATGGCATGCTGGCGGGAACGGAGGAGGACCTGAGATGGCAGGGACCGCAACGCCCGCGCCCGAAGGCGCATTCGTGATCAGCCATCGCTTCGACGCGCCGCGCCCGCGCCTGTGGTCGGCCTGGACCGAGCCCGACCAGCTCAGCCGCTGGTTCGGCCCGCGCGGCGTCACGACGACCCTCCTGCGGCACGAGCTGCGCCCGGGCGGCCTCGTGCACGCGCGCATGGAAAGGCCGGAGGGCGGGCCCATCTGGGCGCGGTTCCTCTACCGCGAGGTGCTCGCGCCGCAGCGCCTCGTCTGGGAGCACTCCTTCGCGGACGAGCGGGGGGAGGTCGCGCGCGCGCCCTTCTTCGACGGGGTCTGGCCGCTCCGGATGCTGACCACCGTGACCTTCGCCGAGGAGGGTGCCGCGACCGGCGTGACCCTCACCTGGTCGCCGCTGGACGCGACCGAGGCCGAGCGCCGCAGCTTCGCGGGCAACACCGCTTCCATGACCCAGGGCTGGTCCGGCAGCTTCGCGACGCTCGAGGCATACCTGGCAGCAGGCTGAGGCCACCCATCGCCCCAACCCATTGCAGAGAGGAGGACACCCATGCCCGGCTACATCATCGCGCTCATCACCGTGCGGGACCAGGCCGAATACGACGCCTACCGCGCCGCGGTCGGGCCCGTCGTCGCGCGCCATGGCGGCCGCTTCCTGGTGCGCGGCGCCGCGTTCGAGGTGGCGGAAGGCGAGATCGCGCCCGACCGGCTGGTGGTGCTGGAATTCCCCTCCCTTGCCGCAGCGCAGGGCTTCTACCGCAGCGAGGCGTATGCGCCGCTGCTCCGCCAGCGCGCCGGCGCCACCACCTCCCGCGTCTTCATCGCCGAAGGCGCGCCGCCCGCCTGACCCTTCACGCGGCGCGGCCGCCGGCGCAAAGGGCCCCGACGCCGCCGCGGAGCCCGCCGTGCAGATTGCCGCCCTCGCGCCCTTCTACCCCTGGATCAAGGCGTTCCACCTGGTCTCCGTCTTCGCCTGGGTGGCCGGGCTGCTCTATCTGCCGCGCCTCTACGTCTACCACACCACGGCCGAGCCCGGCTCGCCCACCAGCGAGACCTTCAAGACCATGGAGCGGCGGCTGCTGAACGCGATCATGAACCCCGCCATGATGGCGGCCTGGAGCTTCGGCCTCCTGCTGGTGCTGACCCCGGGCGTGGTGGACTGGGGCGCGGGGTGGTGGCACGGCAAGCTGCTCGGCATCGCCGGGATGACGCTGTTCCACCAGCACCTCACCGAGGCGCGGAAGGATTTTGCGGAGGACCGCCGCCGCCACTCCCAGCGCTACTGGCGCGCGGTGAACGAGGCGCCGGCCCTGCTGCTGCTGCTGATCGTCATCATGGTGATCGTGAAGCCGTTCTGAGGCCGGCCGCGCCGGCGGGCGATTGGACGGGGCGCTTTGAAGGGGCGCCTTGAAGCCGGGCGGCGGCGCCACCACCTGCCGGCTTGACGGGGCGGGCCGCGCCTCCTACGAAAGCGGCGTTCCCCGTCCGGTCGGGTCGGTTTCGACCCTGCCGGCCACTCCCTCCTCCTCAAACCCGGGACAGCGCCGACCGGCGGCCCCGACCAACGCCCTGAACGGCAGAGGGTCGTGTTCGCGGCACAGGCGCAGATCGGGGCCGGAACGGCATCGCTGCCGGCCGCCGACGTAACGGGAAGGGTCCCGCTTCCCCCGCATCCGGACGCACCGCGCCATGCACCTCTCCGAACTCAAGTCCAAGAGCCCCGCGGACCTCCTCACCTTCGCCGAACAGTTGCAGATCGAGAACGCGTCTTCCCTGCGCAAGCAGGACATGATGTTCGCGATCCTGAAGCAGCTCGCCGAGAACGACCAGGCGATCTACGGCGAGGGCACGCTGGAGATCCTGCCCGACGGCTTCGGCTTCCTGCGCAGCCCGCAGGCCAACTACCTCCCCGGACCGGATGACATCTACGTCTCCCCCGCCCAGGTGCGCCGCTTCGGGCTGCGCACCGGCGACACGGTGGAAGGCCAGATCCGCAGCCCGAAGGATGGCGAGCGCTACTTCGCCCTGCTCAAGGTCAACGCCATCAACTTCGAGCCGCCCGAGGCGCTCAGGCACCGCATCAACTTCGACAACCTGACGCCGCTCTATCCGCAGCGCCGGCTGAAGATGGAGAACCCGGAGCTCGAGAGCGTCGCCAAGGGCCCGACCAAGGACTACACCCACCGCGTCATCGACCTGAT
This sequence comes from Crenalkalicoccus sp., assembly GCA_035640795.1. Lineage (GTDB taxonomy): Bacteria > Pseudomonadota > Alphaproteobacteria > Acetobacterales > Acetobacteraceae > DASQVL01. The sequence continues at coordinate 5,054 of DASQVL010000788.1, forward strand.
CGCGCCGATCGGCATGGGCCAGCGCGCGCTGATCGTCTCGCCGCCGCGCACCGGCAAGACGGTGATGCTGCAGAACATCGCCAAGTCCATCACCGCGAACCACCCGGACGTCTTCCTCATCGTGCTGCTGATCGACGAGCGGCCGGAGGAGGTGACCGACATGGCGCGCACAGTGCGCGGGGAGGTCGTCGCCTCCACCTTCGACGAGCCGGCGACGCGCCACGTCCAGGTGACGGAGATGGTGCTCGAAAAGGCGAAGCGCCTGGTCGAGCACAAGCGGGACGTGGTGATCCTGCTGGATTCGATCACCCGCCTCGGCCGCGCCTACAACTCCGTGGTGCCGTCCTCCGGCAAGGTGCTGACGGGCGGCGTGGACGCCAACGCGCTGCAGCGGCCGAAGCGCTTCTTCGGCGCGGCGCGCAACATCGAGGAAGGCGGGTCGCTGACCATCATCGCCACCGCGCTGATCGACACCGGCAGCCGCATGGACGAGGTGATCTTCGAGGAGTTCAAGGGCACCGGCAACAGCGAGCTCATCCTCGACCGCAAGCTCTCCGACAAGCGCACCTTCCCGGCGATCGACATCACCAAGAGCGGCACCCGCAAGGAGGAGCTGCTGGTGGACCGCGCCACGCTGTCGAAGATGTGGGTGCTGCGGCGCATCCTGAACCCGATGGGCACCCAGGACGCGATGGAGTTCCTGCTGGACAAGCTGAAGTACAGCAAGACCAACCAGGACTTCTTCGACGCGATGAACACGTGATGGGGTGCGGGCATGCGTGGCATGCCCGCCCTCAGGCGCCGGCGCGCCTCCGGCGCTTGGCTGCGCGGCACCGGCCGCGGCGCGCACTCGCGCGCTCAGCCTGCTCCGCAGGCGGCAAGTAGAAGGTCCAGTGTGTGTCAGGCCGAGGCCGCCTCGGCCTGGCGGCGCACCACCGCCTCATAGGCCGCCCCCAGCTCGGCCAGCACCGAAGGTCCGGCGGACGGCGCGCCGAGATGCAGGGTGCGCAGCTCCGCCATCAGGCGCTCCCAGAGCGGCGGGCCGCCCTCCTCCAGCAATTGCGCGCGGATCGAGAGCGCTTCGGTCGCGGGGGCGTGGCGCCGCCCCCAGGCGCCCATCTGCGCGAGCAGCGGCACGAGCTGAATCGACTTTTCCGTCAGGCTGTAGATCGCCTTCTGCCGGTGCGTCGGGTCGTCGCTCCGGCGGAGCAGCCCCGCCTCGACCAGCCGCTTCAGCCGGTCGGCCAGGACGTTGGAGGCGATGCCCTCCTCCGAACCGTTCAGCAATTCCCGGAAATGCCGGCGATTCCCGAACAGCACGTCGCGGATGACGATCAGGCTCCAGCGGTCGCCCAGCATCTCGAGCGTCAGGTTGATCGGGCAGCCCGACCGATGCCCCTCCGTGTCCATGCGCCAGCGCTCCGAAAACCGCTTGCAATATAGGATCGGTTGGGCTACCCGGCCACTGGTTGCGGGGTGCAATCAGAAAGTGGGAGCGAGCCCCATGGCGCCGAAGCTGGTCCTGTCCATGTTCATGAGCCTCGACGGCTACATCGAGCGGCCCGGAGGCGAGTTCGTCCCGCCGGCCTGGTCCGACGACCTGGAGCGGCACTGGTCCGGCCACGCGCTGGCCCATGCGGCGCACCTGCTCTACGGCCGCACCAATTTCCTGTTCAACAAGGGATTCTGGAGCGCGGCGGAGACTGACCCGGACAGCCCCGCCGCCGGCATCGCCCATGCGGGGACAATGAACCGCTTGCCGAAGACGGTGTTCTCCCGCACCCTCCGCGGCGATCCGGGCTGGAACGGCACCATCGTCGCCGAGGACATCCCCGGCGCGGTCGCGCGGCTGAAGGCAATGGTGCCGGGTGACCTCTACTGCTTCGGTGGCGCGGGCCTCGCCAGCAGCCTCGTCGCGCTCGACCTGGTGGACGAGTACCGGCTGATGGTGACG
>DASQVL010000789.1:0-3413 GCA_035640795.1 Crenalkalicoccus sp.
CTGGGTTTCGGCGGCGAGGCGGGCGCGGGCGGAATCGGCTGCGCTTTGTGCCTCCCGCGCGGCGGCGAGGGCCGTGGCGGCGGCGGCGCGGGCGTGTTCGGCCTGCTCGACGGCGGTGCGGGCCTGCGCGAGGGCGGCTTCGGCGTCGGCGCTGTCCTTGGTGACGCGCTCGATCAGTGCGGGATCAACCTGCTGGGCGGCGATGCGGGTACGTTCGGCGCTGACCGTGCGGTGCTGCTCCTCCAGGCGGTTGGCGCGTTGCTCTGCCTGCGCGAGAAGCTGGGCCGCGGCCTGGGCGCGGGCATTGGCCTCGGCGGCGGCTTCCGTGGCGCGGTTTGCCTCGGCTTCCGCGGTGCGGACGGTCTCGGCCGCGGCAACCGCCTCGGCTTCGGCCGCGGCGGCGCGTTCCTCGTGGCCGTCGTCGGCGGTGGCGAGCGCGGCCTGTTCGGCTTCGAGCCGCTGTTCAGCGGCGGCGGCATCGCGCTGGAGCTGTTCGGCGTGAAGAAGGTCGCGGCGGATCTGGTCCAGCCGGCGCTGGGCTTCGGCCAGGGCGGCACGGGCCTGGTCGGCTTCGCCGGCGATCTGCTCCTGCGCGATGCGGTGGCGTTCGAGGACGGTGCGGGCCTCGGCCTCCTGCTCGCGCAAAGCGGGCAGCGCCGCGGCGGCCTCGTTGCTGCGGGTGGCCGCTTCCGTCGCGGCCTCGGCCGCGGCAGCCACCGCGCGTTCGGACTCGTGCAGCGCGGCCTGGGCTTCGGCGCGGGCCGCATCCACGCGGGCGCGCTGCAGGGCGAGCAGTTCGGCCTCGGCCGCGCGGATGCCGACTGAAAGATTGCGGTAGCGGCTGGCCTGGCGGGCCTGGCGCTTGAGGTTGCCCAACTGGCCGTCGAGCTGGGCGCGCAGGTCATCGGCCCGGGCGAGGTTGGCTTCGGCGGCACGCAGCTTCAGTTCGGCCTCATGCCGGCGGGCATGCAGGCCGGTGATGTTGGCGGCTTCCTCCAGCACCGAGCGGCGGTCTTCCGCCTTGGCATTCACCAGGGAGGCGACGCGCCCCTGGCTGACCATGGCGGAGGCGCGGGCGCCGGAGGCCATGTCGGCGAACAGGGTCTGCACGTCGCGGGCGCGCACCTCCCGCCCGTTGACGCGGTAGGCCGACCCGCTGCCGCGTTCGATGCGGCGGATGATCTCGAGCTCCGGCTGTTCGTGGAAGGGTGGCGGCGCCCTGCCCTGGGTTTCCTCCAGGAACAGCGTGACCTCGGCGATGTTGCGGGAGGCGCGGCCGGCGGTGCCGGCGAAGATCACGTCCTCCATCTCGCCGCCGCGGAGGTTGCGGGCGCTGCTTTCGCCCATGGCCCAGCGCAGCGCCTCGACGACGTTGGACTTGCCGCAGCCGTTCGGGCCGACGATGCCGGTCAGTCCTGGCAGGATCTCCACGCTGGTCGGTTCGGCGAAGCTCTTGAACCCGGCGATGCGAAGACGTCGGAAACTGACCGGCAAATGGTACTCCTTGTGGCTACGCCGGGATCAGCTTGCGGAAGGCATCGTAGCTCATTTCGCCGGCATACTTCTTATTGTTGATCACAAAACTCGGAGTCGAGTCGATTTTCCAATGCTCGGTGTCGGCTTTTTGTTGCGCAATGATCCAATCCCGGAGGCCGGTGTCGCCGATCGCCTTGTCGAACGTTCCGCGACTCATACCCGCAAGTGCGGCCATTTTCCACAATTCGTCGGTCGGATTGCTGCCGCGCGAGAACGCCCAGCGGTCCTGGCTGGCGAACAGGGCATTGACGAAGGGCTCGTAACGATCGACCGGCAGGTGGCGGGCCACCATGGCGGCGGTCAGGGCGACCTGGTCGAGCGGATAGTCGTGATAGACCCAGCGGACGATGCCGGGCTCGACCAGTTCCTTGTGGACCTGCGGCATGGTTTCCTTGGCGAAGGCGGCGCAATGGGTGCAGGTGAGGGAGAAATATTCGTTCACCGTGATCTTGGCGTCGGGTTTGCCGACGGCGCGTTCGGCGCGGGTTTCATCCTCGGCGCGCGCGATGGCGGGGAGCAGCCCCCCGGCGATGGCGATGGTGAGCAGGGAGCGGCGGTTCAGCGGCATTGCGACCTCGGTTTTCTGTTATGGCTTCTTCGGGCGGCGCGTCGGGTACCTGGCGCGCCCGATGACAACTCGCCCCAGTGCGGCCAGGGCGGATTTCAGATCACCGTCCGGCAGGGCGGCAACCGCTTCCTCGGCCTCGCGGTTCGCGACCGGGGGCGGCGGCGGCGCGGCGATGGCGGCGCGGGGCATGCCGGCCTGGGTAAATTTCAGCGAGTGCACGGGCTGGCCGCCCAGGTGCGTGTTGATGCGGTTGATCAACTCGACGCCGACGTAATGGAGTTGCATGGCGACCGGGCCGGCGCAGCCGATGGTCAGCACGCCGCGGTCGAGGCGGCGGGGCACGGTCATGGCGGCGACCTTAGGGCCGACGATCGCCTCCCAGTCGGCGATGAGTTGGGCGGCGGCGAGGTTGCCGCGCTTGAACGCCGAGCGGGTGACCTTGGGCACGACCGCGCCGACCGGGCGGGGGCCGTAGACGAAGCGGGCTTCTGCCTGCATAGGGTCGGCTGTGTCGTCTTCCGCCATCGCTCCTGACCTGTTGCGCTGGTACGACCGCCACCGGCGACGGCTGCCGTGGCGGGCGGAACCTGGTGAGATGCCAGACCCCTACCGCGTCTGGCTGAGCGAAATCATGCTACAACAGACCACGGTCGCCGCGGTCATACCTTACTATGAGCGGTTCGTAACCCGGTTCCCGACGGTGGCGGCGCTGGCGGCGGCGCCGGCCGAGGCGGTGATGAGCGCCTGGGCGGGCCTTGGCTACTATGCACGGGCGCGCAACCTGCATGCCTGCGCCAAGGCGGTGGCCGAATCGGGCGGCTTCCCGCGTGACCTTGCGGGGCTGCGCGCGCTGCCCGGCATCGGGCCCTATACGGCGGCCGCAATCGGGGCGATCGCGTTCGGCATTCCGGCGGTGCCGGTGGACGGGAACGTGGAGCGGGTGGCGGCGCGACTATTCGCGATCGAGCAGCCCCTGCCCACGGCCAAGCCGGCGATTCGCGCGGCAGCCGAGGGGCTGGGGGCTGATCCGGCGGCGCGCGGGCGGCCGAGTGACTTTGCGCAGGCGCTGTTCGACTTGGGTGCGGGGGTGTGCACGCCGGCTGCGCCGGGATGTGCAATCTGCCCGGTGACGGCGCGATGCGAGGCACGACGGCTGGGCATCCAGGCGAGCCTGCCGCGGAAGTCGCCGAAAAGGAATCGGCCGGTGCGGTATGGGGTGCATTTCTGGCTGACGGATGACCGCGGCATGGTGCTGCTGCGGACCCGGCCGGCCAAGGGGCTGCTGGGGGGGATGGCGGAACTGCCGGGT
>DASQVL010000790.1:0-2377 GCA_035640795.1 Crenalkalicoccus sp.
GGCCGCGTTCAGCCGCGCGATCCAGCTGGAAGATGTGTCCTTCATCAGCGCCTCCTGCAGCAGCGCGTTGGTCTTGGCCCGGTTCTCGGCGCGCGTGCGGTCGGTGGCGAAGGCGGGGTCGCGCGCCGCCTCCTCGATGCCTAGGGTTTGGACGATGCGGCGCCACATCTCGTCGCCACCGCCGGCCAGGTTGATCATGCCGTCGGCGGTGCGGAACAGGCCGGTCGGCACCGTGGTCGGGTGGTCGTTGCCGGCCTGGCCCGGCACCTCCCGCGCCATGGTCCAGCGCGTGGCCTGGAAGTCCATCATAGCGACCATCGCCTCGAGAAGGGAGACCTGCACCCAGCGGCCCACGCCCGTCTGCTCGCGTTCCAGCAGCGCCACCAGGATGGCGATGGCGGCGTAGAGGCCGGCCGTCAGGTCCGCCACCGGGATGCCGGCGCGCACCGGGCCCTGGCCGGGCAGGCCGGTCACGCTCATCAGCCCGCCCATGCCCTGGGCGATCTGGTCGAAGCCCGGCCGCCTGGCATAGGGCCCGTCCTGGCCGAAGCCGCTGATGGAAGCGAGGATGATGCGCGGGTTGACCGCCGAGAGCGCCTCCCACCCGATGCCCAGGCGGTCCTTCACGTCGGGGCGGTAATTCTCCACCACCACATCGGCCTGGGCGACCAGCTTCATGAACAGCGCCAGGCCGTCCGGGTGCTTCAGGTTCAGCGTGATGCCGCGCTTGTTGCGGTGCACATTCTGGAAGTCCGGCCCGTGCCGCTCACCGCCCAGGCCGCGGCCGGTATCGGCCTCCTCCGGCGCCTCGATCTTGATGCAGTCGGCGCCCCAGTCGGCGAGCTGGCGCACGCAGGTCGGGCCGGCGCGGACGCGGCTGAGATCGAGCACGGTAAAGCGCGAGAGCGGCAGCATCGAGACGGTCCCTCTGTCAATCAGGCACTTGCGGGGCGACTTCCTTCCCGCGAGGGTGGCGCGGGAGGGACGCCGATGGAAGAGGTGCTGTTCGAGGTCCGGGAGGGTATCGGCTTCGTCACCCTGAACCGGCCGGAAGCGCGCAACGCGCTGACCTTCGGCATGTATGAGCGGCTGCGGGCGCTGGCCGGGGAGGCCGGGGCCGACCCCGCCATCCGCGCCCTGGTCATCACCGGTGCCGGCGACCGCGCCTTCGCCGCCGGCACCGACATCTCTCAGTTCCGGGAGTTCCGCACGCCGGAGGATGCGCTGGCCTATGAGGAGCGCATAGACCGCGTGCTGGTGGCGCTCGAGGAATGCCCGAAGCCGGTGATCGCCGCCATCGCGGGGGCCGCGACCGGCGGGGGTGCTGCGATCGCCGCCGTGTCCGACATCCGCCTCGCCGCCGCCAATGCGCGCATCGGCTTCCCGATCGCGAAAACCCTCGGCAACTGCCTCTCCATGGCGAATTACGCGCGGCTCGCCGCGCTGATCGGGCCGGCCCGGGTGATCGAGCTGGTCTACACCGCCCGGCTGATCGAGGCCGGGGAGGCGCAGGCGATCGGCCTGGTCTCCGAGGTGCTGCCGGACCATGCGGCCCTGCAGGCGCGCGCCGCGGCGCTGGCGCGGGAGATTGCCGGCCACGCGCCGCTGACGCTGCGCGCGACGAAGGAAGCGATGCGGCGGCTCCGCCTCGCCGCGCGCCAGGTGCCGGGCGACGACCTGGTGGCGATGTGCTTCACGAGCGAGGATTTCCGGGAGGGCGTGGATGCCTTCCTGGCGCGCCGGCCGGCGGAGTGGAAGGGACGATGAAGGGGATGCGCAGGCGCACCCTGCTCGGGACGGGCGGGCTCGCCCTGCCGCTGGCCGCGGGGGCGGAAAGCTACCCGGTGCGGCCAGTCACGCTGATGGTGGGATTCGCGCCGGGCGGCGGCACGGACATCATCGCCCGGCTGCTGCAGCCTTCGCTGCAGCACTCCTTCGGCCAGCCGATCGCGGTGGAGAACCGGCCGGGGGCGAGCGGCACCATCGCCGCCGCGGCGAATGCCCGCGCCGCGCCGGACGGGTACACCATGCTGATGACGACGGTCAGCGCCTCCGCCGTCGTGCCGCCGCTGATGCATCCGCCGCCCTTCGACATCTACCGCGACCAGACCGCAGTGGTGCTGGCCGCGACGGTGCCGCTGGTCGCGGTGGTGCCGGAGAGCTCCACCGCGCGGAACCTGAGGGACCTGCTGGAGATGGCGCGAGCGCGGCCGGGGGCGTTGAACTACTCCTCCTCCGGTGTCGCGACGCAGCAGCACCTGTCGGCGGAGCTCCTGTGCCGCGCCGCCGGCGTGACGATGACGCACGTGCCCTTCCGCGGCACCGGCCAGGCGGTGAACGAGATCATGGCGGGCCGGATCGACATCGCGCTGGATAC
>DASQVL010000791.1:0-2771 GCA_035640795.1 Crenalkalicoccus sp.
GCCGCGCCGGGTTCGGGCGGCCAGGGCGCCAGCAACTCCGGCGGCGGCGGCGGCGGCAGCGGCGGCAGCGGCCGCTAGGATCCTGCCCGCCCCGTTCGCTGCTTCAGCAGCGAACGGGGCGGACCAGCAGGCCACTGAAAACAAAGGCCAGTGTTCCGATCCGAAGAGCGCCGCACTGGCGGCGAACTTCGGAACCGGGATGCCAGAGCAGATCGCAGACGGGCGTGTATGCCCGGGAGCATGAAACTGCTCTGCAAACAAGTGGCCAGGGCGGTTTCGGCGAGCACGGGCGAGCGGACGTCGCCCTGGCGTTGCCCGCCACCATCGGGGCGCCGCGACACTCGCTTTTGGCGCCCCGAACGCCTATCTGAGCGGCGCAACACGCCGCCTGCCACAGCCCTCGATCCCCGGCCGCCCGCATCCTGCGGCGCGGCCGGCGTTTTCGCGCGGCTTGCGCACCGGCCCGCAAGGGACGCTCGACCCCCCATGGACCTCCGCAACCTCGCGATCATCGCGCATGTCGACCATGGCAAGACCACGCTGGTCGACAACCTGCTGAAGCAGGCCGGCGCCTTCCGCACCGGCCAGCACGTGGCCGAGCGCGCGCTCGACCGCAATGACCTGGAGCGCGAGCGGGGCATCACCATCCTGGCGAAGTGCACGGCCGTCGAATGGGCGGGGCACAAGCTCAACATCGTGGACACGCCCGGCCACGCCGATTTCGGCGGCGAGGTGGAGCGCATCCTCTCCATGGTGGACGGCGCCATCGTGCTGGTGGACGCCGCGGAAGGCGTGCTGCCGCAGACCAAGTTCGTGGTCGGCAAGGCGCTGGCGCGGGGGCTGCGGCCGATCGTCGTGGTCAACAAGGTGGACCGGCCGGATGCCCGGCCGGACGAGGTGCACAACGAGGTCTTCGACCTGTTCGCCGCCCTCGGCGCCACCGACGAGCAGCTCGACTTCCCGATGCTCTACGCCTCGGGCCGGCAGGGCTGGGCGGACCCGGTGCTGGACGGGCCGCGGCGCGACCTCTCGCCGCTCTTCGACCTGGTGCTGCGCCACGTGCCGGCACCGGGCCTGGACGCTTCGGCGCCCTTCGCGATGAACGCCGCGATCCTGGAGGCCGACAACTTCCTCGGCCGCATCCTGACCGGCCGCATCGAGCAGGGCACGGCGCGGGTGAACATGCCGGTGAAGGTGCTGAGCCAGGACGGCACGGTGGTCGAGACGGGCCGGCTGACCAAGCTGCTCAGCTTCCGCGGGCTGGAGCGCGTGCCGGTGGAGACCGCCGAGGCGGGCGACATCATCGCCATCGCGGGGCTCGAGGCCGCCACCATCCCGGACACGATCTGCGCGCCGGAGGTGGCGGCCCCCCTGCCCGCCATCCCGGTGGATCCGCCGACGCTTGCCATGACCTTCCGCATCAATGACGGGCCGCTCGGCGGGCGGGAGGGGAAGAAGGTGACCTCCCGCCAGATCCGTGACCGGCTGTTCAAGGAGGCGGAGGGCAACGTCGCCATCAAGGTCCGGGACAGCGAGGAGAGCGACGCCTTCGAAGTGGCCGGGCGGGGCGAGCTCCAGCTCGGCGTGCTGATCGAGACGATGCGGCGCGAAGGCTTCGAGCTGACCATCGGCCGGCCCCGCGTGCTGACGCGGGAGAACCCGGAGACCGGCGCGCGGGAGGAGCCCTTCGAGGAATGCCTCGTCGATGTGGACGAGGAATATTCGGGCGTGGTCGTGCAGAAGCTCAGCCTCCGCAAGGGGCAGCTGCAGGACATGCGGCCCTCCGGCGGCCACAAGCAGCGCCTGACCTTCCTGATCCCGTCGCGCGGGCTGATCGGCTACCATGGCGAGTTCCTGACCGACACGCGCGGCACCGGCATCATGAACCGGCTGTTCCACGGCTACGCCCCCTGGGCCGGGCCGATCGAGGGAAGGCGCAACGGCAGCCTGATCAGCAACGCGGATGGCGAGGCCGTGCAGTACGCGCTGTTCTACCTGCAGGAGCGCGGCACGCTGTTCGTGGACCCGGGTGCGAAGGTCTATGTCGGCCTGATCCTCGGCGAGCACTCCCGGGACAACGACCTCGAGGTCAACCCGATCAAGGAGAAGAAGCTGACCAACATCCGCGCCGCGGGCAAGGATGAGGCGCTGCTGCTGACGCCGCCGCGGCGGATGAGCCTGGAGCAGGCGCTCGCCTACATCGAGGATGACGAGCTGGTGGAGGTGACGCCCTCGGCCGTCCGGCTGCGCAAGCGGCACCTCGACCCGCATGAGCGGAAGCGGGCGAGCCGGCGGGCGGAGAGCGAGGCGGCGTAGCGGGCCCCCCGGCCGGGAGCGGGGCGCGCCGGCCTTCGGCGCCACCCGCCGCCTTGCGAGAGGCCCGAGGCCGCGCCCCGAAGGCGCGACCTACCCCCGCGCCAGCTCGTACAGCGCGACCGCCGCCGCCGCCGACACGTTCAGGCTCTCCACCTCCGGCGCGATCGGCAGCCGCGCCAGCTCGTCGCAGGTCTCCCGCGTCAGCCGGCGCAATCCCTCGCCCTCCGCCCCCAGCACCAGGGCAACGCGCCGCCCGGCGAGCCCCGCCTGGGCCAGGGTCACGGGCGCCGCCGCGTCCAGACCCACCACCCACAGGCCGGCCTCCTTCAGCGCCCGCAGCGTGCGGGCCAGGTTGACTTCCCGCACGATCGGCACGCGCTCCAGCGCACCGGAGGCGGCGCGGGCCAGCGCCCCCGTCTCCGGCGGCGCGTGGCGGTCCTGCAGCACCAGCGCAG
>DASQVL010000792.1:0-2216 GCA_035640795.1 Crenalkalicoccus sp.
GCCGCTTGCCCTTGAGCCGGTCGCGCGGAGGGCCGGACAATGCGACGTCGCGGCTGGCGCTGAGGCCCCACCCTCAACGCGCCGGAGCCTCCAGGACGCCCGGCGGCGGCTCCCGCACCTCCCGTGCCCGCGCCATCAGCCACACCCCCGCGATCACCATGGGCAGGGAGAGCAGCTGGCCCATGGTCGCGCCGGCGAAGAGGAACCCCAGCTGCGGGTCCGGCTGGCGGAAAAACTCCCCGATGATGCGCGCGACGCCATACCCCGTAAGGAACACTCCGGTCAGGAAGCCGCGTCGCGCCCTGAGCCTCGGCCGCCGCACCAGGACCTGCATCAGCACGAACAGCACGATCCCTTCCAGGAAAGCCTGGTAGAGCTGGCTTGGGTGGCGCGGCAGCGGGCCGCCGGTCGGGAAGACCATGCCCCAGGGCAGGTCGGTGACGCGCCCCCACAGCTCCCCGTTCACGAAATTCGCGCAGCGGCCGAGGAAGAGGCCGATCGGCACCACGGCGGCGAGGCGGTCGGCGAACAGGAAGGGATCGAGCCGCCGCTGGCGGCAGAACAGCAGCAGCGCGACGGCAACCCCGATGCCACCGCCATGGAAGCTCATGCCGCCCTCCCAGACGGCGAAGACCTCCAGCGGGTGGAAGAGGTAGTAGCCCGGCCGGTAGAGCAGCACGTAGCCGAGCCGCCCGCCCAGGATGATGCCGAGCGTCGCCCAGGTGACGAAGTCGTCCGCCTGCTCGGTGGTCGCGGCGCGCGGCGGCAGCGCCATGAGCCGCCGCGCCAGCCACCAGCCCAGCACGATGCCGGCGATGTAGGCCAGGGCATACCAGCGGATGGCGAAGGGGCCGATCGCGACGAGCGTCGGGTCGATCGCCGGGAAGGGAATGGCGAGCATCAGCGGTACGGGTCGTCCGTGGCGAGGAAGTCGCGCACATAGCGGCGCACGCCGTCCTCGAGCGGCGTCATCTGCCCCCCGTAGCCGGCGTCACGCAGCCGGGCGAGCGGCGCTTCGGTGAAATACTGATAGCGGCCCCTGAGGTCGGCGGGCATCTCCATGAAGGCGATGCGCTCCGGTTGCTCGAGCGCCGCGAAGATCGCGCGCACCAGGTCGAGGAAGCTGCGCGCGCGGCCGGAGCCGAGGTTGAAGAGGCCGGAGACCCGCGGGTTGTCCAGCAGCCAGAGCAGCACCGCGACGCAGTCGTCCACATGCACGAAGTCGCGCTTCTGCTGGCCATCGGCGATGTCCGGGCGGTCGGAGCGGAACAGCGTCGCCGCCTCCCCCCGCGCCACCTGCCGGTACTTGTGGAACAGCACGCTCGCCATGCGGCCCTTGTGGTACTCGTTCGGGCCGTAGACGTTGAAGAATTTGAGGCCGGCCCATTGCGGCGGCGCCGGCCGGCCGCGCGCCAGCAAATCCGCCACGCGCTGGTCGAAGGCGTGCTTCGACCAGCCATAGAGGTTGAGCGGGCGGAGCCTGGCCAGCGCCTCCGGCCGCATGTCGTCCTCGAAGCCCGCGGCGCCGTCACCATAGGTCGCGGCGGAGGAGGCGTAGAGGAAGGGGATGCCGCGCTCGGCGCAGCCTTCCCATAGCCGGAGGGGCAGCATCAGGTTGGTCGCCGCCACCAGGTCGGCGTCGGTCGCCGTGGTCTCGCTGATCGCGCCCATGTGCAGCACGGCGGCGAGCGGCGGCCGGCCTTCCCAGAAGCGGTCGAGCGCCTCGGGCGGGATCAGCCCGGCGATCGGGTGCTTCGCCAGGTTGCGCCACTTGTCGCCCTCGCCGAGGCGGTCCACGACCACCACCTCCGCCCCGCGGGCGGCGAGGGCGGCGACCAGGTTGGAGCCGATGAAACCGGCGCCGCCGGTCACGAGATACATCGGCGCAACACCCCTGCCCCGGCGCGCCGGGGTATAGGGCGGCGCCGCGCGGCGCGGCAAGGCGGGAGGCATCGGTGAACGAGACGGGTGGCAGGCGACGCGGCGGGCTGTTCGAGGACCTGGCCGGGGTGGCGGGCGGCGCCTTCTCCATCATGGCCGGCATCCGGCAGGAGGTGGAGGCGCTGGTGCAGAGCCAGGTGGACCAGCTGGTGAACCGGCTGGAGCTGGTGAAGCGGGAGGAGCTGGACGCCGCCCTGGAGCTCGCCCGCCGGGCGCGGGAGGGGCAGGAGCAGCTGGCCGCCCGGGTGGCGGCGCTGGAGGCGAGGCTGGGCGTG
>DASQVL010000793.1:0-2155 GCA_035640795.1 Crenalkalicoccus sp.
TGGTCACGCGGAACGAGGCGCTGCGCCTGCCCTGCGCGCTGCGGCACCTGCGCGCCCTCGGCGTGAACCGCGCCATCCTGGTGGATAACGGCTCCGCCGACGGCACGCGGGAGATCGCGGCGCGCCACCCCTGGGTGCACCTGGTGGACGCGCCGGGCAGCTACGCGGCCTCGAATTTCGGCGTCGACTGGACCAATGCGGTGCTGGACCGCTGGGCCATGGGCCACTGGGTGCTGGTGGTCGATGCCGATGAGCTGCTGGTCTTCCCGGGCTGGGAGCAGGGCGGGCTGAAGCGGCTCTGCGCGCATCTGGACGCGCTGGGTTCGGAGGCGCTGCGGACGCTGCTGCTGGACTGCTTCCCGGAAGGCCCGTTGGGCGCACTGCGCTTCACCCCCGATGACGAGCTGCTGGCCGCTGCGCCCTTCTTCGAGCCGCCGGCGCTGCGCTGGGAGGCCGCGCCGGACTTCCCGTGGGAGCAGGCCTTCGGCGGCATCCGCGAGCGGCTGTTCTTCCCGGAAGCCGACCCGGCGCGGCCCGCCCGCTTCCTGCACCAGAAGGCCTTCAACCTGGGCTGGCGCCTGCCGCCGCTGCGCCAGGCGGGGTGGTATGCGCGGCTTGCGCCCAAGCGCTCGCCGAACGTCGTGAAGGTGCCGCTGGTGCGGTGGCGGCCCGGCGCGCGGCTGGTCAGCTCGACGCACATGCTGGCGCCGCTGGCGCTGGCGGCGGAGCAGCCGAGCGGCGTGCTGCTGCATTTCAAGTTCCTGCAGGACTTCCACATGCGGGCGGAGGATGCGGTGGCCCGCGGGGCGCATTACGACGGATCGCGCGAGTATCGGCGGTATCTTGCGGCGCTGCGGGCGGATGCGGGGTTCCGGCTGCACTCGCCGCGGGCGGTGCGTTATGCGGGGGCGGAGCAGCTGGTGGCGCTGGGGCTGATGACGGACACGCCGGGGTGGCGGGCGGCGCGGGCGCGGCTGGCGGAGCGGGCGGAGGCATAGGCCCGGCGCGTCGCCCAACCGCCTCGCGTCAACTCAACCCTGGTCTCCTGTTCGGCTGAACAAGGGCCGTTTTCACCCAGCGAGGATGCGCCGCGTCTTCCGCTGGGAGGCCGGAGCGCGACGCTCGACCTGAGCCGGGCCGCTCCTCAGCGCCCTGCCTGCAGCGCCCCCTCCTCCACCGTCAGCCGGGGCGTAACGCACGGATTGAACCCCGGAATCTCCGCCGCGTGGCCATCCACCCAGACCAGGCGGAGCCCCCCCGCCGCGGCCTCTGGCAGCGGGATGCGCACCGCCTGTCCCGGCGGCAGGGGCACCGCGCCGATCAGGTCCCCGCCCTGCCCCAGGTAGAGCTGCTCGACCGCAACGCGGGACGCATTGGTCACCAGCAGCGCCGCGCCCGGGCAGGCGGAGCGGCCCCCCACCAGCGACTGCGGCGCGCAGGCCGCCGGCAGCAGGGCGAGCAGCAGCAGGCGCATCGCCCGCTCAGGCGGGGTCCACCGGCATGGGCGGCACGCCGCCGGCCTCGATCGCCTCGCCGGCGGCGAGCAACACATCCTCCCGGTAGCGCCCGCCGACCAGCTGCACGCCGACCGGCACGGTGCCGACCATCCCGGTGCTGACGGTGAGTCCAGGCAGGCCGAGCAGCGGCAGCGCCACCTGCGTCAACTGCGCCGCGATCACTCGCTCGAAGGCCGCGAAGCTCTCCACATCCTCATGGTCGCGGAAGGGCAGTGCGCCGGAGACCGGCATCAGCACCACAGGGTAGCGATCGAGGAAGACCAGCCAATCGCGGAGCAGCGTGGCGCGGCGGGTCAGCATGGACTGGAATTCGGCGATGTCCGGCTGCGGCGTCAGGCGTTCCATGAAGCCGAAGACGGCGCTGGCATCCGGGTCGCCCTCGCGCGCCACGGCCGCACCCATCGGGCCGCGTATCTCGCCGAGCCAGAGCGCCGCCTGCAGCCGCGCGGGCTCCTGCAGCGGCGGCGTGTTGGCCACCTGCTCCACCACCCAGCCGGCGGCGCGCAGCCGGTGCGCGGCGTCCTGCAGCGAGTCCGCCACGGCGGGCTCCACCTTCATGCCCTCCGGCGCGATGCAGAGCGCGGCGCGGCGCGGCGCGGGCGGGCCCTCGAGCGGCGCCGGCACCCACCAGGGATCGC
>DASQVL010000794.1:0-5458 GCA_035640795.1 Crenalkalicoccus sp.
GGAAGGTCTCGCGCCAAGCCAATCCTGTTGTCCTGTTCGGCTGACAAGGGCCGCTGCCCCGTCCCGGCCCTCGACCCCAAGCCGGCCCTACCCTGCCGCTGCCCCTCCGGGCCGCACCCCCAGGATATGCGCAATTGCGTAGGTCAGGTCCGGCCGGTTCAGCGTGTAGAAGTGGAATTCGTCCACCCCGTTCGCCTGCAGCAGCCGCACCTGCTCCGCCGCCACCACCGCGGCCACCATCCGCCGCGTCTCCGGGTCCTCGTCCAGCCCCTCGAACAGCCGCGCCATCCAGTCCGGCACGCCGGCGCCGCACATGGCGCTGAACTTCCGCGCCTGGGCGAAATTGGTCACCGGCATGATGCCGGGGACGACCGGCGCGGTGATGCCCGCCGCCGCGCAGCGGTCGAGGAAGCGCAGGAACACCTCGCTGCCGAAGAAGTACTGGGTGATCGCCCGCGTCGCCCCCGCATCCAGCTTGCGCTTCAGGTTGTCGAGGTCGTGCTCGGCGGAGAGCGCGGTGGGGTGCGTCTCCGGATAGGCGGCGACGCTGATCTCGAAGGGCGCGATGCGCGCGAGGCCCGCCACCAGGTCGGCGGCATAGGCATAACCCTCCGGGTGCGGCTCGTAGCGCTCGGCGCCGGCCGGCGCGTCGCCGCGCAGCGCCACGATGTGGCGCACCCCGGCCGCCCAGTAGCGCCGCGCCACCTCGTCCACCTCGGCCCGACTCGCGCCGACGCAGGTTAGGTGCGCGGCCGGGGTCAGGGAGGTCTCCCGCACGATGCGCGCGACCGTCGCATGGGTGCGCGCCTGGGTGCTGCCGCCGGCGCCGTAGGTGACCGAGACGAAGCGCGGCGCCAGGGGCTCCAGCCGGCGGATGCAGGACCAGAGCTGGGCCTCCAGCGCCTCGGTCCGCGGCGGGAAGAATTCGAAGGAGAGCTTGGGCGGCGGCGCCTCGGCCGGCGCCGGCAGGCCGGCGATCCGCGGCCCGGTCAGCCAGCGATGCAGCGCACCCGGAACGGCTGTGTCCATGCCGCCTGTCTGCCGCTTCGGCCGCGTCGCGGCAAGCGCGCGGAAGCGGTGCCACAACACGGCCGCGTGGGCAGAACCGCGCCGGCTGCGCCGCGTTGCCGCCCGCCGGGGCCAGGGCCTGAGCCGGTGCCGCCCCGACCCGGACATCCGGCTTGCCCCCGCGGGGTGGACAGGTCTCCGGGGAGGCTCGACATAAGTGCCATGGAACCGCGACAAATGCGCTTTCGAACCGCCCGCCGGCATCGCACGGCCCGCCAGGCGGGGATCGCGAAGGGCCAGGGGAGCGCGGTCGCGGAGCGCGCCCCCGGCACCGGCGTCGGAACCGGGGCGCCGCCGCCGCGATAGCCGGCGGATTGCGGGAACGGCCCGGCTGCGGCAGGACGCTACAGCATCCGGAATGGCCGGGGCCCTCCGGCCGGGAGAGGGGAAGACATGATCATGCTGCACCGCCGCCAGGTGCTGATCGGCGGGCTCGGCGCCGGCCTCGTCCTCGCGCTCGGCTGTCCCGCGGCGCTGGCGCTCGACCCGGGCCGCGCTGCTGCCTTCGTGCAGCAGACCGGCCAGCAATTGGTGGGCGTGCTGAACGACCCGCGGCTGGACACGGCGACCCGCCGGCAGCGCGTGGCCCAGGTCCTGCGGCAGTCCGTGGACATCGACGGGGTGGGACGCTTCATCCTCGGCCGCTGGTGGCCGATGGCGACGCCGGCCGAGCAGCAGGAATATCTCCGCCTGTTCCAGGAGACGCTGATCCGCAATCTTTCCGCGCGCTTCGGCGACTACCAGGGCGTGCGCTTCCAGGTGGGCCGCAGCCAGCCGCTGACCGAGGATGACGCGCTGGTCAGCACGGTGATCGAGCGGCCGAACAGCCAGCCCTTCGCGCTGGACTGGCGCATCAGCCAGGTTGGCGGGCAGCCGCGCATCGTGGACGTGATCGCGGAGGGCACCTCGCTTCGCCTGACGACACGCAGCGAGTACTCCTCCGTGATCCAGCAGAATGGCGGCAGGGTGTCCGCCCTGCTGGACGCGATGCGCAACCAGATCCAGCGCCTGGCGGCGCAGGAGCGGAGTTAAAGGACAGAGCAGGCAAGAGGACAGGGCATTTTCCGTGGACCTGTCCGAACGGACAATGACCTGAGCCTGCGGCGGGCTGGTGGCTTTCCAAACTGAACGGCGGTCCACGGGGCCGCCGTTCCCGGACGTCGCGTCCGGCCAGCCAGCGCGAGTGCCTTCAGGGATGCGAGGGCGATGTCCGGAGGGACAGGCTGTCCCGAGGCCGCTTCGATCAGAGGCGACAGGGGACGTGGTATTCCCGGCCGGTATGCGCCTTGCATCTCCGCCCCGGATTGGCCGCCTCGGATCGCGGGGGTCCAGCATCCCACACCCTGGACGCGTTGCAGGGGATCAGGGGGGTGGCGGCGGCAGCGCGGAGGTAGAATTGGCAGCAGCGGTGCAATCGGCCGGTCGCCGCATGGCGAACTCGTTCCGGCTCGGGACCCCGCGCAATCCAGGGGCCGACCTGTCCCGCCTGCCCCTCGGGCTCGACCTGCGTGCCATCCGGGTCGCGGAGGGGCTGCGCGCGGCCCTGGCCTGCGCCATCGTCCTGCTGGCGAATGAGTGGCTGGGCTGGCCGCCGCTGGTCTACCTGGCGCTCGCGGCCTTCTTCACCTGCCTCTGCGACATTGGCGGCCCGATCCGCCTGCGCCTGCCGGCGCTGCTCGCCTTTACCCTGCTTGGCGCCGCGACCTGGGCCGTGTTCGGCCTGCTGCGCAATGCCGGGCTGCCTCTCGTCGTGCCGCTGGTCTGCGCGGCGATCTTCTGCACCAGCTTCATCCGGGTCTGGGGGGCGGCTGCCACGGCGGTCGGCAATCTGCTTTCCATCGTGCTCATCCTCTCGCTCGACCGGCCGCTCGATGGCGCGGAAGCCGCGCTGATCGCCGGCCTGTTCGTCGCCGGCGGCCTCTGGGCGACGCTGCTGACCCTGGTGGTCTGGCGGCTTCATCCCTACCGCCCTGCCCGCACCGCCGTCGCCGAGGTGTGGCGGCGCCTCGCCGCACTCTCGGCAGACCTGCTCGATCTGGCGCGTCGGGGCGATGTCGGGGCGATGGAATGGGAGGCGCATGCCCGTGCGCATCGCCATGCGGTGCGCGAGGAGATCGAACACGCCCGAACCATCGTGATGGACCTGGTGAGCATGCGCGGCCGCCTGTCGCTGCGTGGCTCGCAGGCGCTGCTCCGGCTGGAAGCGGCCGATCAGATCTTCGGGGCGCTCATTGCGCTGTCCGACCTGCTGGAGATGGCCGAGCCGGCGACGCTGCGGCGGGCAGGGCCGCTGTTGCGCCTGCTGCGGCCGATGCTGCTGGTGCTGGCGCGGTCGATGCTGACCGATGCGCCGCTGCGGCTGCCCCGCCTCGAGCGGGCCATCCGGACGGCGCTGGCAGGCACGGCCGGGGATCCGACGTTGCACGCGATCGCCGGGCGCATCGCCGACCGGCTGCGCATCGCCGCCAAGCTCGCCACGCCGGCGGGCTACCTGCGCGACAGGCCTGTCGGCGGCGAGCCGGCCCAGCCCTGGCGGGACCGGGTGCTCGGCCCGCTGCGTGCCAACCTCACCTGGCGGTCGGCCATGCTGCGGCACGCGCTGCGCACCGCCGTCGTCGCCGCGCCGGCCCTGGCCTTCACCCTGTCCTGGGACGAGCCCTTCGCGCATTGGCTGACCATCACGGTCGTGGTCACCATGCAGCCCTTCTATGCCACCACCTGGCAACGGGCGCTGGAGCGGATCGGCGGTACCGTCCTGGGGGGCGTGATCGGGGCGATCCTGGCGTATTTCACGCACAGCCCGATCGTGTTCGCCGGGCTGCTGGTCCCGCTCTGCGTCATCGCCTTCGCGGCCCGCCAGGTCAGCTTCGGCGCGTGGATCGTTTTCCTCACGCCCGTGATCGTCGTGCTCATGGAGCTTGTTGAGCCGGGACACAGCTCCTGGGCCGTCGCCGGGCTTCGGGCGCTCTTCACCGCACTGGGCGGCCTGATCGCGGTGATCGGCTGGCTGGCCCTGTGGCCGAGCTGGGAGCCGGATCGGCTGCGGCAGGAGATCGGCAACGCGCTCCGCGCTCATGCCGACTATGCCGGGGCGGTGTTCTCGGAACTGCTCGGCGCGCTGCCGGCCGCCGGGACCGAGGCGGCGCGGCGCACCGCCGGCGTCGCGACCAATAATCTCGAGGCGTCGCTCGCCCGTCTGCTGCAGGAACCCGGACACGAAAACCGCCTGCAGGTGGAGGCGCCGCTGGTGGTGGCAGCCACGCTGCGGCGCATCGTCGGGCGGCTCGCTGCCGTGCACCACGGTGCGGCCGAGCTCGTCGCGACGGATCCGGAGCCCTGGCGAGCCTGGCGCGACTGGATCACCGGCGCGCTTGCTGCATTGGCCCGGGACGAAGGCCTGCGCGGCGAGGCACCACAGGGCGCGCCGCTCGAATCCCTCGCGCGCATTGGTCGCCAGATCGAGTTGCTGGAGGGGGCGCTCCGCCGCCTCCGTCAGTCCGGCGGGACGGCAGGCGAGCGCTGCTGAAGGCCGCGCTCCGCATCCGAGGCACTCCGCTGCGTGCGGGGCGCTGCGCGCGAGTTCCTCGGAGCGCCATGCAACCCGCGCCAAGCCCGGCCGGACGGCACCGGACAGCAGGCCGCGTGCATCGGCAGGCGCGCCGCCGCGTTTGCCAGAGGGGCCGTGCGACAGACCCGGGAGGAAAGAAAAGCATGGCATCATCCTCAACCATCCGGCCCGGCCCAGCGGTGCTTGCGCTGGGCCTCCTCGCGCCGCCGCTTGCCGGCTGCGGCTACACGCTCGAGCGGACCAGCCGGATCGAGGCGCGCGAGCAGGCGCTGGCAGAAGCGGAGACAAGGGGGCAAACGCTCCAGCGGCGCATTGGCGAGCTGGAGAGCGCGCTCACGGCGGAACGCCGCGCGTCGCAGGATGCGCTCGAGGCGGAGCGCCGCACGGCGGATGACCTCGCCGCACTGAGGAGGCGCTTCGGCGCGGCGCGCGTCCAGATCGCCAACCTCGAGCGATCCCGCGTCGCGACCGACGCGCCGACGGGCGTGTTGGGTGACGAAATCGAGGCCGCCCGGCAAAAGCTCGCGGATCTGGAGCAGCGGGCCTCGGATGAGGAGGCAAGGCGGCGGGCCCTGCAGGCCGAGGGCAACCTGGCGCAGCAGACCCTGGCCGAACGCCAGCAGGCGGTGACCGGGATCGAGCGCCGGATCCAAGGGCTGCGGACCGAGTTGGCCGCCGCCGAGGCCGATCTCGCGGACCGGCAACGCGAACTGGCTGGAGTGCGCGATCAGATCGCGCGCGAGCGCGGCGGAGCCACGCCGCAGCCGACGGGCCAAACGCCGCCGGACCCGGCATCGCGCTGACCACAGTCAGCGTGACGCC
>DASQVL010000795.1:0-9794 GCA_035640795.1 Crenalkalicoccus sp.
GCCCGGCACGGCGGGGAGGCGGTGCAGGAAGGCACCCATGGCGCGGCCGAGGTGCTGCGGCGTGGCGCCGAGGCCGGCCGCCGCGGCGGCGAGGCGTTCGGCGAGGTGGCGCGGCAGGGCGTCTCCGCCGCCGCCGCCGGCCAGCAGCGCATCCTGCAGACCGCGGCGCAGGAGCTGGAGCAGACCGGCCGGCGCCTGGCCGAGGTGGCACAGGAGACCGCCCAGAACATGCGCGAGCTGATGACCATGCCGCACATGCAGGGCGACAGCCTGCGCGAGGCGCAGCAGGCGCTGGCCCAGCTGGTGGACGGCGTGGTCACCACGAACATGCGCCTGATGCAGGAGATGATGCGGCGGAGCGGCCCGTCCTCGATCGTCGAGCTGCAGCAGCGCTTCATCCGCGAGTATTTCGACGCCCTCGCCGAGGGCGGGACGGTGCTGCTGCGCGCCACGCGCCGCGCGGCGGAGGAGGCGCTGCGGCCGCTGGAGCAGCAGGCGAATCGCCGCGCCTCGGGTGGCGGTCGCGCGCAGCCCAATGGCCGGTACCAACAGCAGGACGGCCGGGTCGCCGACGTGATGTCGCGCAATGTGCGCACCATCGGGCCGGACGACACGGTGCAGCAGGCCGCCCGGATCATGGCCGAGGAGGATACCGGCGCGCTGCCGGTGCGCGAGGGCGACCGGCTGATCGGCATGCTGACCGACCGCGACATCGCGGTGCGGGTGGCGGCCGAGGGGCGTGATCCCGCGCGAACCAAGGTGCGCGACGTGATGACGCCCGATGTGCGCTACGTCTTCGAGGACGAGCCGATCCGGCACGTGGCGGAGAACATGGCGGAGCAGCAGGTGCGCCGGCTGCCGGTGGTGAACCGGGACAAGCGGCTGGTCGGCATCGTGTCGCTGGGCGACATCGCGGGTGAGCATGGCGAAGCGGCGGGCCAGGCGCTTTCCGGCGTGGCGCGCGAGAGCGGACAGCACCGGCAGCAGCTGGGGGCTTGACGCAGCTTGCCCTTGGGGGAGGAAGGGAACTTCCTCCCCCGAGACCCCCACCATCCTTTTTTGATCCTTTTTCGGTTACGCGGCCAACCGCTGCGCACAAGGCCCAGCCCGTTCTATCGGTACAGCGCCAGCACCTCGCTCCGGTACCGCTCCAGCACCGCCCGGCGCTTCACCTTCATCGTCGGCGTCAGCAGCCCGTTCTCCACCGAGAAGGGCGGGTGCAGCGCCACCCAGCGGCGAATCCGCTCGATCGCCGAAAGCCGCGCATTCACCCGCGCCACCGCCTCGCCCACCTTCGCCTCCATCCCCTCGGCGGGGACGACCAGGGCGACAATCGCCGGCTGGCCCTCTCCGGCGGCGACCGCCTGCGCGATCTCCGGCTCGGCCATCAGCAGCCCCTCGATCTTGGCGGGGCTCACCATCTCCCCGCCCAGCGTCTTGATGAAGTCGCGCTTGCGGTCGGTGACGACGATGCGCCCGGCCTCGATCCGCCCGACATCGCCGGTGTGCAGCCAGACCGGCCCGTCCGGCTCCGCCCGCAGCGCCTCCGCCGTCGCCGCCGGGTTGTTCCAGTAGCCATCCATGACCAGCTCGCCGCGGACCAGCAGCTCGCCATCTGCGGCGATCTTGGCCTCCACCCCCGGCAGCGGCGGCCCGACCGTATGGCGGTAGTTGTCCCAGGGCAGGTTCACGCTGATCACCGGCCCCGCCTCGCTCTGCCCGTAGCCCTGGATCAGCGGCAGGCCGAGCGCGATGAAGAAGCCGGAGAGGTCGGGATCCAACCGGGCCCCGCCGGAGACGAGCGCCCGCAGCCGCCCGCCGAAGCGTGCCCGCACCTTGTCCCGCACCAGCCGGTCCAGCACCGCATCCTGCACGCGCTGCAGCGTCCCGAGCCGCCGGTGGTCCGCCCGCACCAGGCCGAGCGCCAATGCGCGCTCGAACAGCGCACGGCGCAGCCGGCTTTCCTTCTCGAGCTGCGCCAGCATGCGGGCGCGCAGCACCTCGAACAGCCGCGGCACGGCGGTGACGATGGCCGGCCGCACCTGCTGGAACTCGGCGGCGAGCCGCTCCGCGCCGCGGGAATACACCACCTCCATGCCGCAGGACGGCAGCAGGTAGCAACCCACCGTGTGCTCATAGGCATGGGAGAGCGGCAGGAAGGAGAGGTAGGGCATGCCGTCCACCCCGCCCAGCCTCTCCAGCAGCACGGCGACACCGTCGCGATTCGCCAGCATGGCGCGGTGTGGCAGCATGACGCCGCGCGGCAGCCCGCCAGTGCCGGAGGTGTAGATCAGGCAGGCGAGGCGGCCGGGCGGGATCTCCTCGATCTCGGCAAGCAGCAGCGGCAGGTCCCCCGACGCCGCCTCCAGCGCCGCCCAGGGCAGCAGGCGGAGGCCGGGCGGCGGCTCGGGCGCGCCCTCCATGGCGATCAGCAGCTCGAGCCCACCCGAGAGCGCCGCACCCGCCAGCACCGCCTGGGCGAGGGCGGGCGTCGAGACGATGGCCGCCCGCGCGCCGCTGTCGCGCAGGATGTGCGCGTGATCGGCCGGGAGATTGGTGGTGTAGGTGGGGACGACCACGGCGCCGACCGCCATCAGCGCGGCGTCGGCCAGGTTGAACTCCGGCCGACTCTCGCTGACCAGCAGCACGCGGTCGCCGGGCATGATGCCGGCGGCGCGCAGCCCGGCGGCGACCCGGGCCAGGCGCCGCGCGAATTCCCCCCAGCTCAGGCGGTGCCAGCCGCCCTCCCGCCAATGGCGCAGCATCGGCCGTTCGGGCCGGCTGCGCGCCACGTCCATCAGCAACATGGGCAGGTTGCGCGCGCGCCCGGCGGCGGCGGTACCCTCCGGCATGGTCCTCGCCCCTCCGTCCCGCTTGGCCTGGGGACGCCGTGCCATATATGCGCAAGGTGATCCAAGCCGAAGCCAAAGCCATGCCGGTCCGTTCCGCGGCCGATAACGTTCCGCGGCCCGCCCGCGCCCCGCTCGACGTCAGCACCGCCCCGGGCGGGGCCGGCCTGCCGAGCTGGGACCTCTCCGACCTCTACCGCGCGCCGGACGACCCGGCCCTAGCCGCCGACCTGGACCGCGCGGAGGCCGACGCCAAGGCCTTCGCCGGCCAGCATGCCGGGACGCTCGCCGGGCTCGCCGGGGACGCGCTGGCCGCCGCCATCGTCCAGTACGAGCGGATCGAGGAGAAGCTGGGCCGGGCGATGAGCTACGCCCAGCTGGTCTTCTCGGGCGATGCGCAGGACCCGGCCAATGGCCGCTTCTACCAGACGGTGCAGGAGCGGGTGACGGCGATCTCCTCCCACCTCCTGTTCTTCACGCTGGAGCTGAACCGGCTGGAGGAGCGTGAGCTGGAGGCGAAGTATGCCGCGAGCCCCGCCCTGGCCCGCTGGCAGCCCTGGCTGCGCGACCTCCGCGTCTTCCGCCCGCACCAGCTCTCGGACGAGCTCGAGAAGCTGCTGCACGAGAAGGAGGTGACCGGCCGCGCCGCCTGGAACCGGCTGTTCGACGAGACCATCGCCGGCATGATGGTGACCGTGGCCGGGGAGGAGCTCACGGTCTCCGCCGCGCTCAACAAGCTCTCCGACCGCGACCGCGCGGTGCGGCAGGCAGCGGCCAGGGGGATCTCCGAGGCCTTCGGCGCGCGGGTGCGGCTCTTCGCGCTGATCACCAATACGCTCGCCAAGGACAAGGAGATCCTGGACACCTGGCGGCGCTACCCGCGGCCGGCGAGCGCGCGCAACCGCGCCAACATGGTCGAGGACGAGGTGGTGGATGCGCTGGTCGCCGCGGTGCGCGAGAGCTTCCCGCGCCTCTCCCACCGCTACTACGCGATGAAGGCGAAGTGGCTCGGCCTGCCGAAGCTACAGCACTGGGACCGCAACGCGCCGCTGCCCGAGGAGGACGACCGGCCGATCGCCTGGCCGGAGGCGGTGGACCGCGTGCTGCAGAGCTACGGCGCGTTCAGCCGGGAGATGGCGGAGGTGGGGCGGCGCTTCTTCGACCGGCCCTGGGTGGATGCGGCGCTCCGGCCCGGCAAGGCCTCGGGCGCCTTCGCGCACCCGACCGTGCCTTCCGTCCACCCCTACCTGCTGCTGAACTACCACGGCAAGTCGCGCGACGTGATGACGCTGGCGCATGAGCTCGGCCATGGCGTGCACCAGGTGCTGGCGGGCGAGCAGGGCTACCTGCTCTCGGGCACGCCGCTGACGCTCGCCGAGACGGCGAGCGTCTTCGGCGAGATGCTGACCTTCCGCGCCCTGCTGGACGCCGAGACCGATCCCCGCCGCCGCCGCGCCATGCTGGCCGGCAAGGTGGAGGACATGCTGAACACCGTGGTGCGGCAGATCGCCTTCTACCGCTTCGAGACGCTGCTGCACGAGGAGCGCCGCAAGGGCGAGCTCAGCCACGAGCGCATCGCCGAGCTCTGGATGCAGGTGCAGACGGAGAGCCTGGGGCCCGCCTTCGACTTCACCCCGGACTACGGCGTCTACTGGGCCTACATCCCGCACTTCATCCACACGCCCTTCTACGTCTACGCCTACGCCTTCGGGGACTGCCTGGTGAATGCGCTCTACGGCGTGTACCGCGACGGCTCGGTGCCGGATTTCGAGCACAAATACCTCGACATGCTGCGCGCCGGCGGGACGCTGCGGCACAAGGAGCTGCTGGCGCCCTTCGGCCTCGATGCCTCCGATCCGGGCTTCTGGCGCAAGGGTCTCGACGTGATCTCGGGCTTCATCGACGAGCTCGAGCGCGCGGCATGAGCGACATCCGCCGCGAGAGCACGCTGTTCGGCGAGATGCGCCGGATGGTCCGCACCTCCGGCGCCGTGGGCGGCATCGCCGCCCGCGTCGCGGGGGAGCGCTTCCTGGGGCTCCGCACCGACAAGGCCGCGCATGCGGAGGATCTGCGGCAGATCCTGGGCGGGCTGAAGGGTCCGCTGATGAAGGTGGCGCAGTTCCTCTCCACCGTGCCGGACGCGCTGCCCGAGGCATATGCCGACCAGCTGGCGACCTTGCAGTCCAACGCGCCCCCCATGGGCTGGCCCTTCGTCCGCCGCCGCATGGCGAGCGAGCTCGGGCCCGACTGGCAAGGCCGCTTCGCCCGCTTCGGGCGGGAGGCAGCGGCGGCCGCCTCGCTCGGCCAGGTGCATCGCGCCAACCTGCCGGACGGCACGGAAGTGGCATGCAAGCTGCAGTACCCGGACATGCCGAGCGTGGTGGAGGCCGATCTCCGCCAGCTGAAGCTGGCGATGGGCCTGTGGCGCCGCATGGACAGCACCCTCGACAATGAGGAGGTCTATACGGAGATGGCCGAGCGGCTGCGCGAGGAGCTGGACTACACGCGCGAAGCCGCGCAGATGCGCCTCTACGGCATCATGCTGGACGGGGTGAAGGGCGTCGCCGTGCCGCGGCCGATCCCGGCGCTCAGCACCAGGCGCCTGCTGACCATGACCTGGCTCGAGGGCCGCGCCATCCTGAAGCGGCTGGAGGAGGACCCGCCCCAGGAGGAGCGCGACGCCTATGCCGAGGCGCTGTTCCGCGCCTGGTACGTGCCCTTCTACCGCTACGGCGTGATCCATGGCGACCCGCATCTCGGCAACTACCAGGTCCGGCCGGACCACCACGGCATCAACCTGCTGGATTTCGGCACCATCCGCGTCTTCCAGCCGAAATTCGTGGGCGGCGTGATCATGCTGTACGAGGCGATGCGCGACGGCGACGACGACAAGGCGCATGCGGCTTACGAGGTGTGGGGCTTCCGCGGCCTGTCCCGCGAGACCATGCAGGTGCTGACGCAATGGGCGCGCTTCCTGTACGAGCCGCTGCTGCAGGACCGCGCGCGGCTGATCCAGGAGAGCGACGACCCGGCCTATGGCCGCAAGGTCGCGGCGCACGTGCATGAGGGGCTGAAGCGCACCGGCAATTCCGTGAAGGTCCCGCGCGAATTCCCGCTGATGGACCGCGCGGCGGTCGGCCTCGGCAGCGTCTTCCTGCGGCTGCGTGCGAAGATCAACTGGCACCGGCTCTTCCTCGAAATGATCGAGGGCTTCGAGGCGCAGGCGCTGGCGGAGCGGCAGGCGGCGGCGCTGCGCGCGGCGGGGGTGCCGGGCATCGCCTGAGGCTGGCGGGGCGGCCCCGGCTTCCGTCGAGCGTCGGGCCCTGCTCCGGGCCGCCAGCGAAGATGCTCCGCATCTTCGCCGGGTCCCGGATCGCCGCGGTCAAGGGCGAGCGGGCTTGGCCCGCGCTGCGTGCCCTCGAGCGCGGCTGCGCGCGGCCCGCTTCGGAAATTGGCCGGGGCGGGGGTGGCGCCCCCCGACCGCATTCGCGGCGGGCGAGACGGGCCGGCCGATATTGCCTCTCCGTGAGGGCCGAAAGCGGCACCGGCATTGCCTTGCGGCCCCGGCGGCCATCGCGCATGGTCCCCCGGAGAACGGGGGGGACCACGCATGCGCCTCGCAGTGCTCAAGGAAAGGCGAGCGGGGGAGACCCGCGTCGCGGCCACGGCGGAGACGGTCAGGAAGCTGATCGGCCTCGGCCTGGACGTGGCGGTGGAGACCGGCGCCGGGGTCAGGTCCGGCGTCACCGACCCGGCCTACCGGGAGGCCGGCGCGACCATCGCCCCGGACGCCGGGGCGACGCTCGCCGGCGCCGGCATCGTCTTCAAGGTGCGCGCCCCGCTGGCGGCCGGGGAGGGGGAGATGGACGAGCTCTCCGCCATCCCCGCCGGCGCGCTGCTGGCGGGGGAGCTGCGCGCCGATGCCGCCCGCGCGCAGGACTATGCGGCGCGGGGCATCGAGGCCGTGGCGATGGAGCTGCTGCCGCGCATCACCCGCGCGCAGTCCATGGACATCCTCTCCTCCCAGGCCAACCTCGCCGGCTATCGCGCGGTGATCGAGGGCGCGGCCGCCTTCGACCGCGGCTTCCCCATGCTGATGACGGCGGCCGGCACGGTCCCCGCGGCCAATGTCTTCGTCATGGGCGCGGGCGTCGCCGGGCTGCAGGCGATCGCCACGGCGCGCCGCCTCGGCGGCCGCGTCTCCGCGACCGATGTGCGCCCGGCGGCCAAGGAGGAGATCAAGTCGCTCGGCGCCGCCTTCGTGGGGCATGAGGACGAGGAGAGCCGGCAGGCGCAGACCGCGGGCGGTTACGCGAAGCAGCTCTCGCCCGAGTTCTACGCCAAGCAGGCCGAGGTGGTCGCGGGGCACATCGCCAAGCAGGACGTCGTCATCACCACCGCGCTCGTGCAGGGCCGCAAGGCCCCGGTGCTGGTGACGGAGGCGATGGTGGCCTCCATGAAGCCCGGCAGCGTCATCGTGGACATCGCGGCCGATGCCGGCGGCAACGTCGCGCTGACCAGGCCCGGCGAGGCGACGGTGACCGGGAACGGCGTGCGCGTGCTGGGCTACACCAACTGGCCCGCGCGCATCCCGGCGGCGGCCTCCGCGCTCTATGCGCGCAACCTGCTCACCTTCCTCACCACCTTCTGGGACAAGGAGGGCAAGCGCCCCGCCCTGCCGCCGGAGGACGAGATCGTGCGCGGCGTGCTGCTGACCCGCGGCGGCGCCGTGGTGCACCCGAGCCTGGCCGCCCCCGCGGCGCCGCAGCAGGCGGCCTGAGGAGACGCAGAGGATGAACCCGAACGAGCTTGCCAACCAGGCGGCCGCCACGGCCCAGCGCGCGCTCGACCTCGCCGGGCAGGCGCGGCTGGCCGCCGAGGCCGCCGCAGCGAATGTCGCCCCCGCGGCGGAGGCCGCCGACCCCTTCCTCTTCCTGCTGACGATTTTCCTGCTCGCCTGCTTCGTCGGCTACTACGTGGTGTGGAACGTGACGCCGGCGCTGCACTCGCCGCTGATGGCGGTGACCAACGCCATCTCCTCGGTCATCGTGGTGGGGGCGATCCTGGCCTGCGGCCTCGGCGAGAGCATCGAGGCGCGGGTCTTCGGCTTCCTCGCCGCGACCTTGGCGGCGGTGAACATCTTCGGCGGCTTCATCGTCACGCGGCGGATGCTCGGCATGTTCACCCAGAAGCGCGGGGGCTGAGGCGGCCATGAGTGCCACGCTCACCACCCTCTGCTACCTGGCCGCCTCGGTCCTCTTCATCCTGGCGCTGCGCGGCCTGTCGCATCCCTCCACCAGCCGGCAGGGCAACCTGTACGGCATGATCGGCATGGGCATCGCCATCGTGGCGACGCTGCTGCATCCGGCCATGGACCTCACCGGCGCCGTGCTGATCATCCTGGCGCTCGTCATCGGCGGCGGCATCGGCGCCTATATCGCGACGCGCATCCAGATGACGGCGTTGCCGCAGCTGGTGGCCGCCTTCCACTCGCTGGTCGGCCTTGCCGCCGTCTTCGTGGCGGCGGCCGCGCTCTACGCGCCGGAGAGTTTCGGCATCGGCGTGCGGGGCAACATCCATGCGGGCAGCCTGGTGGAGATGTCGCTCGGGCTCGCGATCGGCGCCATCACCTTCTCCGGCTCCGTCATCGCCTTCGCCAAGCTGCAGGCGCTGATGAGCGGAGCCCCCATCTCCTTCCCGGGGCAGCACTGGCTCAACCTGCTCATCGGCGTGCTGCTGGTGGTGCTGATCGTGGCCTTCGTCGCCACCGGCAGCGAGGCGATGTTCTGGGCGATCGCGGCCCTCGCGCTGGCGCTCGGCGTGCTGCTGATCATTCCGATCGGCGGCGCGGACATGCCGGTCGTCGTCTCCATGCTGAACAGCTACTCGGGCTGGGCGGCGGCGGGCATCGGCTTCACGCTGCAGAATCTGCTGCTGATCGTGACCGGTTCGCTGGTCGGTGCCTCGGGCGCCATCCTTTCCTACGTGATGTGCAAGGGGATGAACCGCAGCATCATCAACGTGCTGCTGGGCGGCTTCGGCGGGGAAGGGGTGACGGCGGCGGCGGGTGCCGCCTCGGACCGCGGCCCGGTGAAGGCCGGCAGCCCGGAGGATGCGGCCTATATCATGAAGAACGCCCAGAAGGTCATCGTCGTGCCCGGCTACGGCATGGCGGTGGCGCAGGCGCAGCAGGTGCTGCGGGAGATGGCGGATCTCCTGAAGAAGGAGGGCGCGCAGGTGGAGTACGCCATCCACCCCGTCGCCGGCCGCATGCCCGGGCACATGAACGTGCTGCTGGCCGAGGCGAACGTCCCCTATGAGGACGTGAAGGAGTTGGAGGAGATCAACCCGGAATTCGCCGATGCCGACGTGGCCTATGTGATCGGGGCGAACGACGTGACCAACCCGGCGGCGAAGACCGACAAGGCGAGCCCGATCTACGGCATGCCGATCCTGGATGTGGAGCGGGCGAAGACGGTGTTCTTCGTGAAGCGCTCCATGTCCTCGGGCTATGCGGGGGTGGACAACGAGCTGTTCTTCCGGCCGAACACGATGATGCTGTTCGGGGACGCGAAGAAGGTCACGCAGGAGATTGTGCAGGCGCTGCAGAAGTAGCGGCGGGTTCGCGGCCGGACCGGCCTGCGCGACGGGAAAGGGATCAGAAAAAGGTAGGTGGGGGTTTGGGGGAGGGAGTTCCCTCCCTCCTCCAAGGGCCACCTACGACAGCCCTGCGAGCTGTGTCGTTTTCGTTTCGTGGCGTCGTCCGGCTTGTCGAAATCTTAATCTTCTGTTATTGGCAAGCCTACCGGAACGAGACGCGAGTGGCACGGCATGGCGACCATCACGGGCACCGCGGGCGACGACACCATCGCAGGCAGCGCGGCGGACGAGACCTTCCGGGCGGGCCGGGGCGATGACGCCTATGACGGAAGCGGCGGCTTCGAC
>DASQVL010000796.1:0-5598 GCA_035640795.1 Crenalkalicoccus sp.
TTCGAGCAGGCCGCACCGGCCGAGCGCGAGGCGCTCGAATGGTTTCGCCAGGAGCGGGGCGACCCGCTCGAGACCCATGCAAGGTTCGAGGCGCTGCACGCCGAGCAGTTCAGCAAAGGGCGCTGGCACTGGCGGGACTGGCCGGCGGAGTTGCGCGACCCGCGCAGCCCGGCCGTCTCCGCCTTCGCCGCACGCCACGCCGAGGAGGTCGCCTTCCACGCCTACATGCAATGGCGCGCCGACCGCAGCCTCGAGGCGGCCCAGCGCGCCACGCGCGAGGCCGGCATGTCGATCGGCCTCATCGCCGACCTCGCCGTCGGCGCGGATTCCGGCGGCAGCCATTGCTGGAGCCGGCAGGACGAGACCCTGATCGGCCTCTCGATCGGCGCACCGCCCGACTTGCTGAGCACGAAAGGCCAGAAGTGGGGCCTGGCCGCCTTCTCGCCCCAGGGGCTCCGCCGCAACGGGTTCGGCGCCTTCCTGGAAATGCTCCGCGCCGCCATGCGCCACGCCGGCGGGGTGCGGATCGACCACGCGCTCGGCCTGCGCCGGCTCTGGGTCGTGCCGGAGGGCGCCGAGGCCAAGGACGGCGCCTATCTCGGCTTCCCACAACGCGACCTGCTTCGCCTGATCGCGCTGGAATCGCGGCGGCACGCGGCGCTCGTGCTCGGCGAGGACCTCGGCACCATCCCCGAAGGCTTCCAGGACGAGCTGGCTCAAGTCGGCATCCTCGGCATGCGCGTGCTATGGTTCGAGCGCGACGGCGAGCGCTTCACCCAGCCGCGCACCTGGAGCCGGTCCGCCGCCGCCATGACCAGCACGCACGACCTGCCGACGCTCGCGGGCTGGTGGGCCGGCCGCGACCTCGAATGGCGCACCAAGCTGGACCTGGCGGGCGGGCCGGAGAGGCAGGCGCAGGAGGGCAACGCGCGCTTCCGCGACCGTTACCTGCTCTGGGATGCGATGCGGGAGAGCGGCGCCGCCCAGGGCGACCCGCCGCCGGACGACGACGGCGCGACCTTCGCCGACGCCGCCACGCGCCACGTCGCCAGCGCCGCCTCCGACGTGGCGATCATCCCGATCGAGGACGTGCTGGCGCTCGAGGAGCAGCCGAACCTGCCCGGCACGATGGACGCGCAACACCCGAATTGGCGCCGCCGCCTGCCGGAGACGGCCGAGCGTCTGCTCGAGGCGCCCCGCGTCGCCGCAAGGCTCGCCGGCATCGCGAAGGCGAGGAAAGGATGAAGCCGCTCTCGGCCACGGCAAGGCTGCAGTTCCACAAGGACTTCACGCTCGAGGACGCCACAAACCTGGTGCCGTATTTCGAGCGGCTTGGGGTCAGCCATCTGTACGCGTCGCCGCTGCTGAAGGCGCGCGCCGGGTCCACGCACGGCTACGACATCGTCAACCACAACGAGATCAACCCCGAGCTGGGCGGCGAGGACGCGCTGCACCGCCTGGTCGCGGCGCTGCGCGCGCGCGATATGGGGCTGATCCTGGACATCGTGCCGAACCACATGGGCGTCGGCGGCAATGACAACGCGTGGTGGCTCGACGTGCTGGAGTGGGGCCGCGCCAGCCCCTACGCCGAATACTTCGACATCGACTGGGACCCGCCCGACCCGACCCTGCGCGGCCGCCTGCTCGCCCCGTTCCTCGGCAGCTCCTACGGCGAATGCCTGGAGAAAGGCGAGCTGGTGCTGAAGTTCGACGAGAGCGACGGGCGCCTGTTCGTCGCCTACTACACCCACCGCTTCCCGATCGCCCCGCGCGACTACGCCGCCGTGCTGCTCACCGTGGGCGGTCCGCTGGAGGCGCCGGCGCGCCTGTTCGCCGAGCTCGGACCCGGTGGGCGCCAGGCGGTCCGGCAGGCGGCAAAGGCGGCGCGCGAGGAATTGCTGCAGCCCGCCTACGCCGCCGCGATCCAGGAAGCGCTGCGCGCCTACTCGGCCTCGACGCCCGAGGGGCGCGAGCGCCTGCACCGGCTGCTCGAGCGCCAGCACTATCGGCTCGCCTGGTGGCGCGCGGCGGCCGACGAGATCAACTGGCGCCGCTTCTTCGACATCAACGGGCTCGCCGGCGTGCGCCAGGAAGTGCCCGACGTGTTCGAGGCCACGCACCGCACCATCTTCCGCCTCTATACGGAAGGATTGATCGACGGCGTGCGGATAGACCACGTCGACGGGCTCGGCTACCCGCGCGAATACTGCCGCAAGCTCCGCCGGCGCCTGGAGTCGCTGCAGGAGCAGCGCCCGCCGGACCTGCGGGCCGCGCGCGCCATCATCTGGGTCGAGAAGATCCTCGCCCCGCATGAGCGGCTCGCGCAGGACTGGCTGACTGACGGCACCACCGGCTACGACTTCATGAGCGACGCCGCCGCCGTCCTGCACGACCCGGCGGGCGAGACGCCGCTCACCCAGCTCTGGACCGGCTGGACCGGAAGGACCGGTGCGTTCGAGATCGAGGCCCAAGCCGCCCGGCGGCAGATCCTGCGCGAGAGCCTGAGCAGCGAGCTGTTTGCGACCGTCAACGCGCTGCACCGGATCGCCCGGCGCAACCTGAGGACGCGCGACTACACGCTGACGGCGATCTACAGCACGCTGATCGAACTGCTGGTCCACTTCCACACCTACCGGATCTATGCGGGCCCGGCCGGCATCTCCGAGGCTGACCAGCGGCAGATGGACTGGGCTATGGCCGGGGCAAGGCGCACGGTGCGGACCGCCGACCTGCCGCTATTGGAACTGGTCGGGCAATGGCTGTCCGGCACCGGGCTGCGCGGGGTCCCAGCCGGCACGGCGCGGCAGGAATGGCTGCGCGCGATGGTGAAGTTCCAGCAGTTGAGCGCCCCCACCGCGGCCAAATCGGTCGAGGACACCGCGTTCTACCGCTACGGCCGCCTGCTCTCGCGCAACGAGGTCGGGTCCGAGCCGTCGCAGTTCGCGATCACGCCGCCCGCCTTCCACGCGCAGAACAAGGAACGCCAGCGCCGCCTGCCGCTCGCCCTGCTCGCCACTGCCACCCACGACCACAAGCGCGGCGAGGACACGCGCATCCGCCTCGCCGTGATCAGCGAGATCCCGGCCGAGTGGGAGGCCGCGCTGCAGCGCTGGACCAGGCTCAACGCGTCGCTCAAGCGCGACCTCGACGGCCCCGCCCCGGACCCGGCGGACGAGATCATGCTCTACCAGACGCTCGTCGCCGCCTGGCCGCTCGACCTGCGCCCGGACGACGCCGAGGGGCTCAAAGCCTATGAGGAGCGCGTCGCGGGCTGGCAGGAGAAGGCGCTGCGCGAGGCCAAGCTGCACTCCAGTTGGGCCGCGCCGAACGCGGAATACGAGGCGGCCTCCCGCGGCTTCCTCGCCGCCTGCCTCGATCCGGCGCGGCCGGTCTGCGCCGAGATTGCCGCCTTCGCCGATCGGATCGCGCCGCACGGGGCCATCAACGGCCTGACCCAGACCTTGCTGCGCGTCGCCAGCCCCGGTATCCCGGACCTGTACCAGGGCACCGAGTTCTGGGATCTCTCGCTGGTGGACCCGGACAACCGCCGCAAGGTGGATTTCTCAGCCCGCCAGGGTGCGCTCGAGGCCGGCGAGGCCCCGCCTGCCCTGCTGCCGCATTGGCGTGACGGACGCGTGAAGCAGGCGATCATCGGCCGTTCTCTCGCCTTTCGCGGCCGTGCGCCGGGCCTGTTTACGGTCGGCGCGTATCAACCGCTCCGGGTCGAAGGTCCGGCTGCGGAACATATTTTGGCCTTCCTGCGCGTGCATGAAGGCCGGGCCGCGATCGCGGTGGGGACGCGCCTGTCGGCCGCGCTCGAACTGGAGGCATCTTCACCCTTGGTAATCGCGGAGCGCTGGCGCGAGACGAGCCTGGTCGTGCCCAAGAATCTGGTGGGCCGAACAGGGATGGACGTTCTTACAGATTCCAGTCATGCCTTGAATGCACCGCGGGTCGGCGTAATCTCTCTACTTACGGCCCTGCCCGTAGCCCTGCTGGAGGTGAGATGAACCGGCTTGTTGTGGTGAGCAACCGCGTTCCCGCCCCAGCGGCCGCGGGCGCCCAAGCCGGCGGGCTGGCGGTGGCACTTGAAGCGCTGATGCAGCAGCGGGGCGGGCTGTGGTTCGGCTGGAGCGGGCATATCTCCGCCTCGACCGGCACGCGGGTGGTCGAGAACGGCGCGGTGCGCTTCGCCACGGTCGACCTGACCGCCGAGGAGCACGACCGCTACTACAACGAGTTCTCCAACGGCACGCTCTGGCCGCTGCTGCACTCGATGCCGGAGCTGATGACCTACGACCGGCGCAACGCCCACGCCTACCGCGCCGTCAACGAGCGCTTCGCCGACTGCCTGCTGCCGCTCCTGCGGCCCGGCGACCTCATCTGGGTGCACGACTACCACCTGATGGCGTTGCCGGCGATCCTGCGCGCCCGCGGCGTCGGCGCGCCGATCGGCTTCTTCCTGCACATCCCCTTCCCCGGACCCGATATGCTCGCCAGCGTACCCGAGGCGGGCGCGTTGGTGCGGGACCTGCTGTCGGCGGACCTGCTGGGCTTCCAGACCGAGAACGACGCCAACAACTTCGCCGAGGCGGCGATCCGCATGGGTGCCGCGGAGCGCGGGCTGCACCACTGGCTCATGGTCGGCGGCCGGCGGGTGCGGCTCGGCGCGTTCCCGGTCGAGATCGAGCCGCACGACTTCGCCGCGATGGCCGAGGACGCCTGGTTCGCCGCCCCGACCGAACGCCTGCGCCGCAGCCTGCATGGTCAGCTGCTCGTGCTCGGGGTCGACCGGCTCGACCCGACCAAGGGCCTGCTGCAGCGCATGGCTGGCTACCGCCGCCTGCTGGAGACGCGGCGCGAGTGGCAGCGCCGGGTCACGCTGCTGCAGATCGCGGCGGAATCACGCAAGGACGTGCAGGCCTATCGCGACCTGCGCCACGCGATCGAGCGCGAGGCGGGCAACATCAACAGCGCCTTCGCCGAGCCGGACTGGACGCCGCTGCGGCTGATCGCCCGTGCCGGCGCCCGCAACACCATCGCCGGCTACATGCGCGAGGCGCGGGTCGGGCTGGTGACGCCGCTGCGGGACGGCATGAACCTGGTGGCGAAGGAATACATCGCCGCGCAGGACCCGCAGGACCCGGGGGTGCTGGTCCTCTCGCGCTTTGCCGGGGCGGCGCGCCAGCTGCCGTCCTCGCTGCTGGTCAATCCGCATGATGCCGACGAGATGGCCGACGCGCTCGACACCGCGCTGAAGATGAGCCTGCCCGAGCGGCAGGTCCGCTGGCAGCAGGCCTGGGACGCGCTGCGCGACACCTCCGCCCTTGGCTGGGGCCGCAGCTTCGTGGCCTCGCTGCTACGGGCAACCGCCAAGCGCCCGATCCACACCGGCGGCGGCGAGCCGGCCACCTCGATGTACGGGGCCGAGCATCGGCCCGGGATGCGGCTGATCTGACATAAGCCCCCTGCTCCCTCTCCCTCCGGGAGAGGGCTGGGGTGAGGGCGGCTCCGGAGGCAGGCCGACGCGCGTTCCGGCGGAAAGACCCTCACCCCTTCCCTCTCCCGGAGGGAGAGGGAGCAGCAGTCTCCCGGAGG
>DASQVL010000797.1:0-12653 GCA_035640795.1 Crenalkalicoccus sp.
GGCCGAACGAGCCGGAATGGCGCCGCCAGATCAATGCCGTGATCCGCGAGCACGAGGCGGAGATCACGGCGGTGCTGCGCGACTATGGGGTACCGATGCTGGACGCCTCGGGCCAGTTGATGCCGCCATGAGGCGCGCTCAGCCGCTGCGCGCCGCCGGCCATCGGCGCCAGGGGCCGCGGCGCTTCCCGTGGGCACGGGAAAGGGTGCGCTGCCGAAACCTCCCGGGGCTGCACGGCCCGGTGCGTCGCGCCGTGCGACCGGAAGCACCTGGCCCGTCCTGGATGACGGTTTGCCCCGGGACGCCGTCTGCGGCCGCCGACAGAGACAGCATGCCGGGCTCCGCTCACCTCCGCGGGGCACTCCTGCGATGAGGCCGTTGCCCTGCATCGTCGTGCTGCTGTTGGCCGGCGGCGCCGCCGCCGCGAATGACTATCCGACCGCTGCCCGGGCCGACTATGTGCTCGGCTGCATGGCGGCGAACGGCAATACGCGCATCGCGCTGGAGAAATGCGCCTGTGCCCTCGACGCCATCGCCGAGCGCCTGCCTTTTGCCCGCTATGAGCAGGCTGAGACGGCGCTGAACATGCAGGCGGCGCCGATGGGCGAGCGTGGCGCCTTGTTCCGCGATCCGCCTGATATCCGCGCCGCCATCGAGGCGCTGCGGGAGGCCCAGGCAGAGGCGACCCTGCGCTGCTTCTGACCGCCATCGGCCGTGGCGGAGCCTGGGTGGCGGAGGCGGAACGAGGGGGACATCGGACCGCCGGATGTGACACGATTGCGTCCCCGGGCAAGCCGGGGTTGTCGGATTGGGAGGGAAGGATGTCAGCCGCCCTGTCGATTCATCCGGCCGTCGATGGCGGCCTGAAGCCAGGCGCGCAGGAATTCGCCGGCGGTACGCTGGTCTGTAGATGCGCGCAGGATCCCGTGAAGGTCAGGATCAGTGGACCGATCGCCTACAATCACCTCTGCGGCTGCACGAAGTGCTGGAAGCCGGAAGGGGCCTACTTCTCGGTCGTGGCTGTCGTGCCGCGCGACAAGGTGGAGGTGACCGAGAACGGACAGAAGCTCGCGGTCGTCGATCCCTCGGCCACCATCCGGCGCCACGCCTGCAAGGATTGCGGCGTGCACATGTATGGCCGGATCGAGAATTCGAACCATCCCTTCTACGGATTGGACTTCGTCCATCCGGAGTTGTTCCAGGAAGCCGGCTGGCCGCCGCCCGGGTTCGCGGCCTTCGTGTCCTCCATCATCGAATCCGGGGCGAGGCCGGAGCGGATGGGGGAGGTGCGGAACAGGGTCAGGGAACTCGGCCTAGAGCCCTATGACTGCCTGTCGCCTCCGCTGATGGATGCGATCTCGACGCATATCGCGAAGGCTTCGGGTGTGCTCAGCGCCTAGAGCAGATCGCCGTAGGGCGGCATCACCCGGAGGCGTGAATTCGATCCGAAGGGCGCCGACACTGGCGGCGAACTTCGGAATCGGGACACCGCAGCAGATCGCGGACGGGCGTGAACGCCCCGGAACACGGATCTGCTCAACAACAACGGCCTGCAGCGGCTCAGCGTTCGGCGCGGACGCAAGCCGCCGCAGGGTGCGAGGCGGCGGCGGGCGGGCTTACTTCAGCGTCTGGAGGTAGGCGATCACGTCCGCCCGCTGCTTTGCATCCTTGAGTCCCGCGAAGATCATGCGCGTACCCGGCACGGCGGCGCGTGGATCGACCAGGTAGGCGTCGAGCGTCGCGGCGTCCCAGGTCTTGTTGGCCTGCCGCATCGCCGGGGAGTAGTTGAAGCCGGGCGCCTCGGCCGAGTGGCGGCCAAACACGCCGGCCAGGCTCGGCCCCACCTTGTTCTGGCCAGGCTCCACCGAATGGCAGACCGCGCATTGGCGATTGAAAATCGTCTTGCCCGCTTCCGCATCGCCGTGCGGCAGATCTTGCGCACGCGCCGCGCCGGTCGCCACGACCAGGAACAGCAGCCAGGCAGGCCGCATGGTCTTTCGCAACTCGTTTCCTCCGCTGACTTGTGACTGACGATCCGATCGCATCACCCGAAGAGGCGGTCGACGTGCCAAGCGAGGTGATCGGCGATCACGGTCTGGATGAACCAGTAGGAGTGGTCGTAACCCTCATGCCAGCGCAGCGTCAGCGCCTGGCCCGACTCCGCTGCGGCGCGCTCCAGCGCCTCCGGCCGCAATTGCGTGTGCAGGAAGGGATCCGCACTGCCCTGGTCCACGAGGATCGGACCCAGGTAGGGCCGCCGGCGCATCAGCAGGCTCGCATCCCATTCCTCCCAGCGCGAGCGGTCGGGGCCGAGGTAGTTGCTGAACGCCTTCTGCCCCCAGGGAACCGCCACGGGATTGGCGATCGGTGCCAGGGCCGAGACCGATCGCCACCGCTCCGGATCCCGCAGCGCCGAGACGAGCGCGCCGTGTCCGCCCATCGAATGGCCGGTGATGCCCCGGCGTCCCGGCGCGACGGGGAAATGCGCCTCGACCAGCCCCGGCAGTTCCTCGTTCACGTAGGTCGCCATGCGGTAGTGGCGGGACCAGGGCTCTGCCGTGGCGTCCAGGTAGAAGCCCGCTCCGGTGCCGAAATCCCAGTCCGCATCCTCGCCCGGGATGCCTGCGCCGCGCGGGCTGGTATCGGGCGCCACCAGCACCAGGCCGAGTTCAGCCGCCACGCGCTGCGCGCCGGCCTTGGTGACGAAGGTCTCCTCGTTGCACTCCAGCCCAGCCAGGTAGTACAGCGCCGGGCATCTTGTGCCGCCCTTCGCTTGCGGCGGGGTGAAGACAGCAAAGCGCATTTCGGTGCCGGTCGCAGCCGAGCGGTGGGCGTAGAAGCCCATCCGCCCGTCGAAGCAGAGCCGCTCGCTCCGCGTCTCGATCTGCATGCCTAGAACACCACCACGCTGCGGATGGATTCGCCACGCTTCATCAGCTCGAAGCCGTCGTTGATGCGCTCGAGCGGCATGGTGTGGGTGATCAGGTCGTCGATGTCGATCTTGTGGTCCATGTACCAGTCCACGATCTTCGGCACGTCGGTACGCCCGCGCGCGCCGCCGAAGGCGGAGCCGATCCAGCGCCGTCCCGTGACGAGCTGGAAGGGACGTGTCGAGATCTCCTGTCCCGCCGCGGCCACGCCGATGATGGTGGAGACGCCCCAGCCCTTGTGGCAGCATTCCAGCGCCTGGCGCATCAAGGTGGTGTTGCCCACGCATTCGAAGCTGTAGTCGGCGCCGCCCCCCGTCAGCTCAACCAGGTGCGCGACCAGGTCGCCCTCCACCTCCTTCGGGTTGACGAAGTGGGTCATGCCGAATTGGCGGGCCAGCGCCTCGCGCCGCGGGTTGATGTCCACGCCGACGATCATGTTCGCGCCGACCATATGCGCGCCCTGGATGACGTTCAGCCCGATGCCGCCGAGGCCGAACACCACCACATTCGCCCCCGGCTCCACCTTCGCGGTGAAGATCACCGCCCCGATGCCGGTGGTGACGCCGCAGCCGATGTAGAAGATCCTGTCGAAGGGCGCATCCTCCCGCACCTTGGCGACCGAGATCTCCGGCAGCACGGTGTAGTTGGCGAAGGTCGAACAGCCCATGTAGTGCCAGATCGGCCTTCCGTTGTAGGAGAAGCGGCTGGTGCCGTCCGGCATCACGCCGCGGCCCTGCGTCACACGGATCTTCTGGCAGAGATTGTCTTGCGGCTGAGGCAGTATTCGCATTCCCGGCATTCGGGCGTGTAGAGCGGGATCACGTGGTCGCCCTTGCGCACGCTGCGCACGCCCGGACCGACATCCACGACGATGCCCGCACCCTCATGGCCCAGGATGGTGGGGAACAGCCCCTCGGGGTCGGCGCCGGACAGGGTGTACAGGTCCGTGTGGCAGATGCCGGTGGCCTTGATCTCCACCAGGACCTCGCCGTCACGCGGGCCCTCAAGCTGCACGGTTTCGATGCTCAGGGGCTTGCCTGCCTCGAAGGCAACGGCGGCGCGGACGTCCATGTCAACCTCCGTCGGGGCGTTCGGTCGAAAATAGGGCCTTGCAGGCTTAGGGCTGTCGCGCACCCGCGAAAGTGATTGGGCGGGATTGCCACTCTGCCGCGCAGGTTCTATCAGAATTCGCGCCAGTTGGTCCATTTGGCCTGCGGGTCGGCGCATGGCTTCCTGAGCTATTGCGGTGGGGATCGAGTGCGCCCTGTCTGGCCTGCGGCTCCGCCGCGATGATGGGGCGGGTCGCGCATCGGATCAGCGCATGCAAGAATGATTTCTCGAAGCCACGACGAGCTCCCCGCCGTTCTCCGCCTCCGTACCCGCCACGACCAGCATGTCCCCGCCCGCCGTCATCGTCTGCTTCACCTCCCGTCATGCGGCAGCCTCGCCCGCCATTCTCGGGGGCGGCGCAGGCGAGGCTCGGTCTTTGCATTTGGCCTTTGCATCAGGTCGTCAGACTCGGCGCGAGCACTGACAGGACCTCGCAGGACCCGAACACATCCCGGAGCGATCCCAATGCCCCTCGACCTCGACCGCAACTTCCCGCGTCGCCAGCTCGCCTTCTGGCCCTCGCCGATCCATCCGCTGCCACGCCTGTCCGCTGAGCTCGGCCTGGAGGTGTGGGCCAAGCGCGACGACATCGCCTCGGGCCTCGCCTTCGGCGGCAACAAGGTGCGCAAGCTGGAGTGGCTGGCAGCTGATGCGCTGGCGCAGGGCTGCGATACCCTGGTCTCGATCGGCAACATCCAGTCCAACCATACCCGACAGGTGGCGGCCGTCGCGGCAGTGCTGGGGATGAAGTGCCGCCTGGTCCAGGAGGAATGGACCAAGTGGGACGACCCGGTTTACGAAAAGGTCGGCAACATCCTGCTGTCCCGTCTCATGGGAGCCGAGATTTTGCTGGAAGGCGAAGGCTATTCGACGGCGGTGAAGCAGACCTGGGAGCGGGCTCTGGAGCAGGTGCGGCACGAGGGCGGCAAGCCCTATGCGATCCCGGCCGGCGCATCCGACCACAGGCTCGGCGGCCTCGGCTACGCCCATTTCGCCGAGGAAGTCGCGGCCCAGGAGGAGAAGGAGGGCATCTTCTTCGACACGGTGGTGACCGCGACCTGCACCGGATCCACCCAGGCGGGCATGGTGGTGGGCTTCGGTGCGCAGGACCGCAGACGCCGGCTGATCGGCATCGACACAGCGGCCAATGCCGCGATGACCCGCGCCGCGGTGACCAAGATCGCGCAGGCCACGGCCGAGTTGGTCGGTCTGAACCGCGAGATCCGCGATGAGGAGATCGAGATCGACCCGCGCTTCGCCGGCCCCGATTACGGCCTGCCGGACGAGGCGACACTCGCCGCGATCCGCAAGGCGGCGTCATTGGAAGCGATGCTGACGGATCCGGTCTATGAGGGGAAGTCGATGGCCGGGCTGATCGCCATGGCCAAGAGCGGCGAGATCCCGAAAAGGTCCAAGGTGCTCTATGTGCATCTCGGCGGCGCCCCGGCTCTGAACGCCTACCACAAGGCATTCGCCTGATCGGCCCAAGGGGAACGCTACCTTATCCGTCGGTGTCGCCGGAGCGCACCGTCGGTGAGGTCTTCGCGTTGTCGGCAGCCACACCGGCCGCCTCCGCCTCGATCAGGACCCGTGCCGCATTCCGGGCCGCGGCGGCCGCCTTGACATCTCGACGCACCAGCGCCTGCGCGATCGCTCCGTCCACGAGCAGCAGCAATTGCAATGCGAGCCCGTCCGGGTCGGCCACGCCGAGGCTCGCAAGGCGTTCGCGAAACCAAAGCCGCCGCCGCTCCTTCCCATCGCGCGCGATCGCGTGCGCGGGGTGGCAGCGGTCGCCAAGCTCCGAGACGGCATTCAGCAATGGGCAGCCGCGGAACTCCGGGCTGGCGAACCACCGCCCGAGCGCGTCGAAGTAGCCCAGGATTTCCTCTGCCGGTGCCCCCCTGGCCTCGGGCAGCGGGCGCAGCCTTCGGCTCAGATACGCTGCGATGAGCGCGTCCTTGGACGGGAAGTGGTTGTAGAGGGTGCGCTTGCTGATCCCGGCCTCGGCCGCGATCGTGTCGACGCCCACGGCCTGAATGCCGTCGCGATAGAACAATTCGTCCGCGGTCCGCAGGATCCGCTCCGGCATTGTCGGCCGCTCACCCGCACCGGTCGATGATGCCACGGTTCGGTCGACCTTCCGTTCGCCAGGCTGAAGCTGGCCCAAACTGAGCGTACCGCTCGGCGCCATCAAGCCTCGACCGCGGCGATGCGGGCTGGCCGCTCTCGCGCCCATGGGCGGTGCGCGGGCGGTCGGCCGCCGCGGCGTTCAGTCGCGCCAGAACGGCTTGCGGATCTCGAGGCCGACTTCGTAGGGCGTGACGCGCATGTCCCGCAGGTCCCGATCGGTCAGGCGCGACAGCGCGTCGCGCTGCTCGACCCGCTGACGCCAGAGCCTGAGCGTATCCAGAGCCCTGGCGAACAGGCCCGGACGCGCCCGGCGGGTACCGGCCATGGGCATCGGCGTGCCGCGGTGCGGATGGAGGGAAAGGTAGGCCATGACGATCTCCACGAGCCGCGCCGGGGAGTCGGCCTCCGGTCGTTTCGGAGGCCGCAGCTGCCCCGATGGCGTCGGCGAGATCGATGAAGAGGCATTCTACACCGATCTGTTTACCCAGATCGTGCTGCTCGGGCGCGGCGAGAATGCCGAATCGCACAAGTCGGTGTTGCGGCCGGCGCATGGCCGCGGCCGGGAGTTACGGGCATCGGCCGCCCGTCACATCCCGGGTGAGGATGGCTCAGTCGCCCTGGCCTGCGACGAGGGCGAGGAGGGGGTCGGGGTCACCGCCGCCCGCCGGTTGCGGGCGGCGGATCTGGGTTCTACTTCAGGAAGGAGCGGACGGGTCAGATCCCGCCAACGCCTTCGACGCCATAGTAGTCAGAAATCCGGCGGCCATAGGCCGGGTCGCTCCAAGGCGTCTCATCGCGGCCGTAGCTCGGCGCCCTCTCGAGCTGGTCGCGGCTGACGTCCACCACATACCCGCCCAGCCGGGTGTCGTAGGTCAGCGACTTCCAGGGCAGCGGGTGGTAGCGCTCGCCGATGCCGAGGAAGCCGCCGAAGCTCATGACCGCGTAGGCGACCTGCCCGGAGACCTTGTTGATCATCAGGTCGTAGACCGAGCCGAGGCGCTCGCCGGCGCGGTTGTAGACTGCGGTGCCATTCACCTTGCTGGCGGCGATCAGGCTGCTGGTCTCGTCCGTGGCGACGTTGCCGGTGCTGCTGGACATGGTGTCCTCCCTTTCCTGGAACCGGGAGAACGCATGGCGTCGCGCCTCGTTGCGATATCTGGCCCGAGGACCCCGGAGGGTTCTGTTGCACGCCCGACGCAAGCCGGGCCCGCCCCTCACCGCCCGTCGTAGTACAGCGTCACTGTATGCGTCGCCTCGGCGAACATCAGCCACCGCTCGACCAGCAGCCCCGCCAGCGCCGACACCGCCCCGAGCACCAGCAGCGCCGCGGGCGCCACCACCAGCGAGAGCAGCGCCAGCATCACCGGCGCCGCGAAGCCCGCCGCCAGTGCGATGCGCCTGAGCTTCGCCGCATGCTTGCGCGCCACGCGGAAGCCCATCTCCCGCAGCAGCCAGTTCGCCTGGGTATGCGGCGGATCGAGCGGCCGGGTGCGGCCGATGGCGCCGAGACCCGTCGCGCTCTCGACCGTCGCAAGCGGCGGCGCCGTGTCGACCGCTCGCCAGTAGCGCCGCTTGAGCATTGCCGCCACGACGCCAAGCAGCGCCGCAAGCAGCGCCGGCACCGTGAAGCCTGCGCCCGCGACGGCGGCGATCGCCGCCAGCAGCGCCACGCCGCTGAAGGCCGCGAGCGCCAGGTAGTTCGGCGCGGTCAGCGGGTGATGCCACTGCCGGATCGGCTTGAGCGAGGCATAGATCATCCCCGTGCACCACACCGTGGCCGCGGCACCCGCGGCGGCCAGCAGCCCGCACAGCGCGGCGAGCGCCGGCACGCCCGCCCACAGCGCCAGGCCGAACAGCACCGCCGGGACAAAGGTGAGGAGCGCCGCCACCCCTTCCCGCGACAGCCAGGAGGAGCGCCATTGCGAGAGCGCCCGCCAGGCCCGCTCCGGCCGCCCGAGATGCGCCGTGGAGGAGAGCAGGCCGATCGAGACCAGCACCAGCGCCACCACCAGTGCCGCGAGGCCGAAACCCGCATCCCGCGGGACCAGGCCGAGCGGCCACAGCAGACCAAGCCAGAACAGCAGCCCGTACCCGGCGCCGGCGGCAGTGGTGAACAGGACGATGGACGGCGCGGGATTCATTCCGCGCGGCTCAGCACGCGGTCCATCCAGCGCAGCAGCGGGTTGGTGATCTCCCCGGCGCGCGGGGGCACCTCGGCGGGCGGCCCAAGGGATGTCTCCGGCACGCTCGCACGGTTGCGCGGCGGCAGGTAGCGGTTGACCGGCTGGTAGCCGAGCTCCGTCATCAGCCCATACCCGCCGCGCTCGGCGACCAGCTTGCTCACCTTGCTCTCAGGATCGGCGAGGTCGCCGAAGTGGCGCGCGCGCGTCGGGCAGGTCAGCACGCAGGCCGGCTGGCGCTGCGCCTCCGGGATGTTCTCGTTGTAGATGCGGTCGATGCAGAGGGTGCACTTCTTCATCACCCCATCCGCCTCGTCCATCTCCCGCGCGCCGTAGGGGCAGGCCCAGGCACACAGGCCGCAGCCGATGCAGAGATCGTGGTCCACCAGCACGATCCCGTCCGCGGCGCGCTTGTAGCTCGCGCCGGTGGGGCAGACGGTGACGCAGTCCGGCGTCTCGCAATGCAGGCAGGAGCGCGGGAAGTGCACGGTGCGGCCCTTGCCGCCCTCGCCCGCCTCGTAGCTGTGCACGCGGTTGAACCACACGCCCTCGGCTCCGGCGGAGTAGGCGTGGAAATCCGCCAGCGGCCCGCTGTGGCCGGAGGCGTTCCACTCCTTGCAATTGGTCGCGCAGGCCTGGCAGCCGACGCAGGTGTCGAGGTCGATGACCAGGCCGAGCGCCTTGGCGCCCGGCGCGCGCTCCGGCAGGCTGGTCATCGCGCGCCGCCGCGGCCGAAAGCGTCGTAGCGCAGCGTATCGGGCGGCGCCGGCAGGTCGGGTGGCGCGGGCAGCGGCGCGACGTGGGGCAGCGTAACCGCCTC
Organism: Crenalkalicoccus sp.; assembly: GCA_035640795.1. GTDB lineage: Bacteria > Pseudomonadota > Alphaproteobacteria > Acetobacterales > Acetobacteraceae > DASQVL01. The sequence continues at coordinate 9,171 of DASQVL010000797.1, forward strand.
GCCCGCCTCGGCGCGCGTCACGCGCACGCGGAGGTCATACCACGCCGCCTGCCCCGTCACCGGGTCGCTGTTCGAGAGGCGGAATCCCTCCTGCGCCGGCAGCCATTCGCTGATCACGTGGTTCAGCAGGAAGCCGCGCGTCGCCTCCGGGCTGTCGGGCGAGAGCGCCCAGGCGCCGCCGCGCTTGCCGATGGCGTTCCAGGTCCAGACGGTATCGGGGTTCACGCCTTCCATCAGCTTCGCCTGGCATTTCAGCCTTCCGTTGCGGCTTTCCACCCAGACCCAGTCATCATCGGCGATGCCCAGCTCGGCGCCGCGGCTCCGCGCCATGTAGAGCTTGTTCGAGCCGTGGATCTGCCGCAGCCAGACATTCATCGAGCCCCAGGAGTGGTACATCGCCATCGGCCGCTGGGTGACGGCGGCGAGCGGGAAGCCGGCGATGTCCTGCGCCTCCTGCTCCAGCGCCGGGTACCAGACGGGCAGCGGGTCGCAGAAGCGGCGGACGCGGTCGCGCAGGCGCTCCGGCGGCTGCTTCGCCCCGTGCCCCTCGGCGGCCAGGCGGAATTTCTGCAGGGGTTCCGACCAGATCTGCAGCACGATCTGCTTGGCATTGGGGATCAGCCCCATCGCCCTGGCGCCGTCCAGGTAGGCCTGGTTGGCGTGCTTGAACCATTCCTGCTCGGGCGGCAGGCGGTCGCGCCAAAAGCAGCCATTCTCGACGTAGCGCTTCAGCTGGTCCGGGTTCGGCGCGCCGATGCCCTTCGCGCTGCCGCCCTCGCCGCGCCAGCCGGCGAGCGGACCCACGCCCGGCATGCGCTCATGGTTCACGATGTAATCCGGATAGTCGCGGTAGCGGGGCGAGCCATCCTCCTTCACGAAGGCCGGCAGGCCGAGCCGGGCGCCCAATTCGATCAGCACCTCCTGGAAGGGGCGGACATCGCGGTCGGGCCGGACGACCGGCTGGCGGATCGCATCGCCCACGCCATGTGCGCTGCCGATCGGCCGGTCGAGCAGCGAGATGCAGTCCCAGCGCTCGAGATAGGTGGTATCCGACAGGATCAGGTCCGCATAGGCCACCGTCTCGGAGAAATAGGCGTCCGCGTAGATGACGTGCGGGATCACATATTCCCCGTCCGCGCGCTTCGCGGTCAGCACGCGCGTCGCCTCGCCGGGATTCATCGCGCTGTTCCAGGCCATGTTCGCCATGAACAGGAACAGCGTATCGATCGGGTAGGGATCGCCCGCGCCGGCATTGCCGATGACGGTGTGCATGGCGCCGTGCAGGCCGAGCGGCGCCTCCCAGGAGAAGGCGTGGTCTATCCGCAGCGGCTCGCCCGCCTCGTCCACCAGCAGGTCGTCCGGTCCCTGCGGGAAGCCGAGGATGGTGCCGGCGAGCGGCGTGTTCGGCTTCGCGCCGCGCCCGGCGGGCGGGCCGCCGCAGGGAATGGGCCGCGGAAAGGGCGATTTGTAGCGCCAGGAGCCGGGCGTATCCACCGCACCTAGCACCATCTGCAGCAGGTGCAGCGCGCGGCAGGTGTGGAAGCCGTTGGAGTGGGCCGAGATGCCGCGCATGGCGTGCATCGCGACCGGCCGGCCGACGAAGCGTGCATGCCGGCGGCCATAAGTGTCCGTCCAGGGCTGCTCGACCGTGACCGGGTGGTCGAACGCGGCGGCGGCGATCTCGGCGGCGAGCGCCCGGATCCGCGCGGCGGGGATGCCGACGCGCTCCGCAACCGCCTCCGGCGCGTGCTCGGGCGAGAGGTAGCGCTCCGCCATCAGCTGGAAGACCGGCACGGCGCGGCGGCCATCGGGCAGCGCGCGCTCCCCGACCAGCACGGGAGAGAGATCGGGCGCCTGCGCGGGCCAGGCGCCGCGCGCGCGGTCCCAGGAGAGCGGCCGGCCCTCCGCATCGCGCGCGAAGAGGCCGTCATCCGCGCCGCCCGGATTGCGCACCACCAGCCAGGACGCGTTGGTATAGCGGGCGAGGAAATCGAGATCCACGCGATCCGTGCGCAGCAGCTCGTGCAGCAGCGCCATCACCAGCAGGCCATCCGTGCCGGGGCGGATGCCGACCCATTCGTCGGCGACTGCCGAATAGCCGGTGCGCACGGGATTGACCGAGACGATGCGCGCCCCGCGCGCCTTGGCGCGGGAGAGGCCGAGCTTGATCGGGTTGCTGTCGTGGTCCTCCGCCAGGCCGAACAGCAGGATGAGGCGGGAGAGGTCCCAGTCCGGCTCGCCGAACTCCCAGAAGCTGCCGCCCAGGGTGTAGAGCCCCCCGGCCGCCATGTTGACCGAGCAGAAGCCGCCATGCGCCGCGTAGTTGGGCGTCCCGAACTGCGCCGCCCAGAAGCCGGTCAGGCTCTGGCTCTGATCGCGGCCGGTGAAGAAGGCGAGCTTGCGCGGATCCGTCTCCCGCACGCGTTTCAGCCAGCCGGTCGCGATCTCCATCGCCTCCGGCCAGGTGATCTCGCGGAACTCGCCCGATCCGCGCTCCCCCACGCGCAGCAGCGGCGCGCGCAGCCTGGCCGGCGCGTACTGCGTCATGATGCCGGCGCTGCCCTTGCCGCAGAGCACGCCCTTGTTCACGGGGTGATCGGGGTTGCCCTCGATGTAGCGGATGTGCCCGTCCTTCAGATGGACGCGGATGCCGCACCGGCAGGCGCACATGAAGCAGGTGCTGGTCTTGACCGTGTCGCCCAGTGGCGGCGAGGTCTCGACGGGACGGTCGGGGCCCGGCAGCGTCTCGATGCGTGTCGGGGTGGGCGCTTCCGGCATCAGCTGCTCCAGGTCCGGCGGAGTTAGCCACGTGGTCGCGCCCGGCGCAAACGCGGCGCTATGGCGTTCAGGCCACGGTGTGCCGCCGGCGGCCGGGCGCCGCATGAAAGCCGCTTCACGATCCTTTGAATACGATGTTCATTGGCGTTCCTGCCCGCGTCCCAGGGATGAGCCGGCCCTTGCCCGACACGATCCTCGACACGCATCAAGGGGCCGCCGCGACCGGCCGCCTGCTGTTCGGCGACGTCGCCGCGCCGCCACTCTGGCTCTGGCTCTCGCTGGAGCCGGAGGAGGTGCGGTCGCTGGAAGGCGCGTTGCTCGAGCATCTGCACTCGGCGCTGTTCCCGGCGCGCGTCGGCGAGCGCGCGGTGCGGCCGGGCGACGATGCGGGCCTGATCTCCTTCGCGCAGGGCTTCGCACCGCTCGCGCCGCGCTTCGTGGGTGGCGCCGAGCTGGTGATCGCCGCCTACCGCATCGTGGCCGAGCGCGGCGGTCCGCTGGCGCGGGAGGCCGCGATCGCCTGCGTGGAGGCGCTGCTGCACCGCCTGCATGCGGAGGCCCGCTCGCTCGGCGATGGCGGGACGGCGCCGGTCAGGCTTCGCCGCTTCGTGCTCGCCGCGCGGCTCGCCGCCGATCTCTGGCTGCGCTACGTGGCGGGGCCGGAGAGCGGGCGGGCGCTGCCCACCCGGCTTGCCGAGATCCTCG
>DASQVL010000798.1:0-2030 GCA_035640795.1 Crenalkalicoccus sp.
AGCGGCGGGTGGTGAAGGTGAAGAGCGCCTGCCACGCCGATCTCCGCGTCCTGCTGGCGGAGGGGATGGCGGCGGAGGAGCGGCACGGCCTGGCGGTCTGCGGCAGCCCGGTCGTCGTGCTGCGTCCCGGCTGGACCACGGCCGAGACGCCTGACCCGGCGCTGGGGAAGCAGACCGCGCGCTGAGCCGCGCCGGCCACGGCGAGGGTCGCCGCCGCCCGCGGCAGCACCCTCAGCCCAGCCGACGCTCAGCCCAGCTTGGGCAGCGGCCGCGCCGCCTCCTCCAGCCCCGCCCAGGGATCGGCCCGGCGCAGCCGCGCCGGCGCGGTGCGCAGCGTGAAGGCGGCAGGGTCGAGCTTCGCTGTCACCTCCCGCCAGGCGAGCGGCATGGCAACCGTCGCCCCCGGCCGCGCCCGCGGCGACCAGGAGGCGACTGCGCTCGCCCCCCGCTCGTTCCGCAGGTAGTCCAGGAAGATCCGCCCGGTCCGCGCCTTCTTGGCGAGCGTCGTGGTGAACTCCTCCGGCGCCTCCCTCGCCATCAGCTCGCAGAGGGCGCGGCAGAAGGCCTTGGCCTCCGGCCACTCGGCGCGTGGGACCAGCGGCACCACGACATGCAGCCCCTTGCCGCCCGTGGTGCGGCAGAAGCCGGTGAGGCCAAGCTTCGAGAGGCGCTCGCGCATCTCCTTCGCGGCGGCGAGAACGCGGTCGAAGCCGACGCCCTCGGCGGGGTCGAGGTCGAAGACCAGGCGGTCCGGCCGTTCGATATCGGCGGCGCGGGCGCCCCAGGGGTGGATCTCCAGGGCCGCCATCTGGGCAAGGGCGGCGAGGCCCGCCTCGCTCTCCACCGTCAGCAGCGGCTTCGCCTCCCCCGCTACGCGGACCGGGCGGATATGGGCGGAGAGGCCGCGCATGACGTGGCGCTGGAAGAAGCGCTCGCCATGGATGCCCTCCGGGGCGCGGACCAGGGAAAGGGGCCGGCCGGCGATGCCCGGCAACAGCCGCGGCGCGACCTCGACGAGATAGGCGGCGAGGTCGCGCTTGGTGAGCCCATCCTCCGGCCAGAGCAGCTTGTCGGGGTGGCTGAGGCGGACGCCGGCGACGGAATCGCTCGTCGCGGCCGGCACCTTCCTGGGCGCGGCGGGCGCTGGCTTCGGTGCGGGCGTTGCGGCCGGTTCGGGCATCGCCACCTCCTCCGGCGGCTTGTCCTCGCGCACCGCCTTGAAGCTCGCCTGGCGCAGCATCCCGTCTCCGGTCCAGCCGGCGTAGTCCACCGCGGCGACCAGCCGGGGCTCCACCCAGACGGCGCCGCGCTCGGCCTTCGCTAGGTTGGCGAAGGGCGAGGTGGCGCGGCGCAGCTTCTTCAGCCGCGCCTCGAGGGCTGCCTGCTCCGCCGCGCCGATGCCGGAGCCGACCCGGCCGACATGGATCAGCCGCCCGTCCCGCCAAGCGCCGAGCAGCAGCGTCATCCGGCCCTTGGCCCCCGCACCATAGCCGCCTATGACGAACTCGTCGCCGCCGCGGCACTTGCTCTTCAGCCAGTCGAGGTTGCGGCCGGGGCGGTAGGGCGCCTCGGCGCGCTTGGAGACGATGCCCTCCAGGCCCATGCGGCAGGCCGAGCGGAGCAGCGCCTCGCCCGGCTCGGCGAAATGCTCCACGTAGCGGATCGGGCCCCGCCGGCGGGCGAGCAGGGCGGCGAGCGCCGCCTTGCGCTCCGTCAGCGGGCGGTCGAGCAGCTGCGTCCCGCCCCCCGCCAGCAGGTCGAAGGTGAAGTAGACTAGGCTGCCGGTGGTCCCGGCCTCCATCGCCGCCTGCAGGGCGGGGAAGTCCGGGTTGCCCTGGGCGTCGAGCGCGCAGAGCTCCCCGTCCAGCACGGCGTCCGGCAGTTTCGCCAGCGCTGCGGTGGTCTCCGGAAAGCGCGCCGACCAGTCGAGACCGCTTCGCGTCAGCAGCCGCGACGCGCCGCCGGCGATGACGGCCTGCATGCGGTAGCCGTCGAGCTTCACCTCGTGCACCCAGCCGGGGCCCTCGGGC
>DASQVL010000799.1:0-7425 GCA_035640795.1 Crenalkalicoccus sp.
CCGGATAGGACTTGGTGAGGTTCTTCATCACATAGACGTACTGGTAGGCGGGCATGGCGGACCTGTGTGCTGCGGGGGGCGCGGGTTTCTAGCCATCCCGGGGGGCGGCGTCGATTCGCGGCATCGCGCGTTGTGGCCGGCGAACGGGGAGGAAGCACAGTCATGGCGGCCGACGCCCGGCACGAGCTGACCGAATGGCTGATCCGCCACGCCTTCGATCCGGTGCTGCATGCGCGCGCCGAGGGCCGGTCGGAGGCCGACCGGCGGAAACTCGAGCAGGTGCAGAAGGCGACGCGCGCCGAGATCGAACGCTACCGCAATTACGGCTCGGCCGAGGAGGTGGTGACGAACTTCAAGCGCGACCTGCACTCCGCGCCGGCGAAGCGCGTGCATGAGGAGCTGCGCGCGCTCGGGCTGCCGGCGCTCGACGAAATGCGCGAGGCCTTCGAGCGGCGCGCGCGGGAGCTGGGCGTCGGGCGTTGAGGGGCGGGCCCTGGAGCCCACCGAGGCGCCTCCCCCTGGGCCCGGAGGGATTCGAACCCCCAACCAAGCCGTTATGAGCGGCCCGCTCTGACCGTTGAGCTACAGGCCCGGGCCGCCCCACATGCAGGGCCGGGCCCCGCCTTGGCAAGGCCCGCATCCCAGGAAAAGCCCCGCCATGACCGACGCCGAAATCCGCGACATCCTCCTCTCCACCCGTCGCATCGCCGTCGTCGGCGCCTCGGAACGGCCGGAGCGGCCGAGCTTCGAGGTGGCGGGCTTCCTCGTCACGCGCGGCTACGCGATCACCCCGGTCAACCCGGCCCTGGCCGGACGGCCGCTGCACGGCGCCCCGGCGGTCGCGCGGCTCGAGGACGCCGCGCCGCTCGACATGGTGGACGTGTTCCGTCGCAGCGCGGAGGCCGGCGCGGTGGTGGACGAAGCGATCCGCCTCGGCGCCCGCACCGTCTGGTTGCAACTCGGCGTGGTGGACGACGCGGCGGGTGAGCGGGCGCGGGCGGCCGGCCTCCGCTTCGTGCAGGATCGCTGCCCCGTCATCGAATGGCGCCGTCTCGGCCTGCCGCCGCGCATCGGCTGAGCCTGCAACCGGCTTGAAAGCACAGCGAAGCCGGGCCACTTCGCGGCCATGACCGTGCGGCCAGCCATGGCCAGCGCGGCCGTGGGAGACGATCATGACTGACGAAGAGCGCCGGATCATCAGCGAGTTCGTCCAGCGCATCGCCGGCGCCGCGCCCGGCGCCTCCGGCGCCTCTCCCGGCCCCTGGGGCGGCGGCAGCGTGCCCTCCACGCGCCCGCCCCTGCCGCCGGTGGACCAGGAAGCGGACGCGCTGATCGCCGACCTGTTCAACCGCCATCCGGAGGCGCGGTACCGCATCACCCAGACCGCCTTCGTGCAGGAAGCGGCGCTGGCCGAGGCGCAGAACCGCATCCGCCAGCTGCAATGGGAACTGGAGAATGCCCGCCGCCAGGCCCAGGCTCAGGCCCAGGCCGCGCCGCAGCGGAGCGGCGGGCTGTTCGGCGGCATGTTCGGTGGCGGCGGCGGCCGCCCGCAGCAGCAGGCCGCACCCATGCCGCCGCCGCCCCAGCCGGTCTATCCGCCGCAGTACAATCCGGGGATGTTCCAGCAGCGCAGCGGCTCGGGCTTTCTCGGCACGGCGCTGGGCACGGCGGCCGGCGTCGCCGGCGGCGTGGTGCTGGGCAACATGCTGATGAACGCCTTCTCCGACCATTCGGCGCATGCGGCCGGTCTCGGCGGCGCGCTGGGCGGCGCCGGCGCCTTCGGGCAGGACGCGGTGCCCGCAGCCTCGCCCTGGATGGATCCCGGCAGCGCCGCGGAGTCCCAGGGCTGGTCGGACGATGGCGGCACGAAGGACCCCTATGACGGGGACAAGTTCGCCGGCGGCCAGGATGCCTATGGCAACGACCAGGATCTGGGCGGCCAGGATGCCTGGGGCGCGCCGGATGACAGCTCTGGCGGCGACCCGGGCTTCGACACCAGCGGCGGGGATTACGACGACGACCAGGTGTGACGGGCGCCGCCCCGGGACCCGGCCCCGGGGGGCGACTGGATGATCCGCGCTCATTGAAAGCGCGCCGGCGATCGCCCATGCTCATGGCATGCGCATCCCGGATCTCGACCTCGACCTGCTCCGCTGCTTCGTGGCGATCGTGGAGCGCGGCGGCTTCACCGCCGCCGGCGAGGCGCTCGGCCTGACGCAATCCGCCATCAGCCTGAAGGTGAAGCGACTGGAGGCGCTGCTCGGCCGCCGGGTGCTCGAGCGCGGCACCCGCAGCGTGAGCCCGACCCGGGAAGGCGAGATGCTGCTCGCCTATGCCCGCCGCATGCTGGCGCTGAACGAGGAGGCGGTGCGCCGCCTGGCCGCGCCTGCGCTGGCCGGCCGGCTCCGCCTCGGCGTCGCCGACCATTTCCTGCCGCGCAGCCTGGCGCCGCTGCTGGCCCGCTTCGCCCGCGCCTGGCCGGAGCTGCGGCTGGAGGTGGAGGTCGGCCGCAGTCACGAATTGCGCGCGGCGCAGGGGCGGGGCGCGCTCGACCTCGTTCTCGGCAAGCGGCGGGACGGGGAGACGGAAGGAAGGCCGATCTGGACGGAGGCGCTGGCCTGGGTCGCCGCGCCGGGCTGGACCTCGCCCGCGGAGCGGCCGCTGCCGCTCGCCATGCTGCCGCCGGGCTGCCTGTTCCGCGCCCGGGCGCTCGCCGCGCTGGCCCGCGCGGGGCTGGCGGCGGAGGTGGTCTACGTCTCCGCCTCGCTGCTCGGCGTGGCGGCGGCGGCGCAGGCCAGGCTCGCGATGACCGTGCTCGGGCGGAGCGGCCTGCCGCCCGGCCTGGTCCCGCTGCCCGGCCTGCCGGAGCTCGGCACGGCGGAGATGTGCGTCTTCGGCGACGCCGCCGGCCGCAGCCAGCTGGTGGAGCCGCTGATCGCCTTCCTGCGGGAGAGCCTGGCCGAGGAGCTGCCGGCCGCCGCCTGATGAAGGGGAATACATGCCCCCGTAAGGCCCCGCGGAGCGGCACCGGCCATCTCACGCGCTGATGCCCTATACCCAGCCCCCCGTCCTGCCGGACGGAACCGCACCGTTCCGCGCGCGTTCGCGGCGCATGCGGCCCTCGCAAGCCTTCACCGAGCTGGCCGGGCGGGTCGCCCATCTCACCGGCCGGCCGGCGACCTTCACCGCCGGCCTCGCCCTGGTCGTTGCCTGGATGATGGCCGGGCCCTTGTTCGGCTTCTCGGACAGCTGGCAGCTCGTGATCAACACCGGCACGACCATCGTCACCTTCCTGATGGTCTTCCTGCTGCAGGCGACGCAGAACCGGGACAGCGCGGCGCTGCAGGCGAAGCTCGACGAGCTGATCCGCACCAGCGCCGCGCAGAACCAGTTCATCGGCATCGAGCGGCTGAGCGAGGAGGAGGTGGAGGAGGTCCGCCGCCTTTGCGAGGCGCGCGCCCGGGCCGCTGCCGTGACGGCCGGGGCGGCGCAGCGCCGCCCCGAATCCTGCGCCGCCGAGACGGCGGACCGCGCCACCGGCTAGTGTCCTGCCCGCGAAGTTCGCTGCTTCAGCAGCGAGCGGAGCGGACCAGCAGGCCACTGAAAACAAAGGCTGGTGGACCGAGAACGAAGTCCGAAGGACTTCGGAATCGGGACACTAGTTTCCTGCCCGCAATCGGCCTGAGTGTGCACACCGAAAACTGGACCGGCACCGGACTGACCGCGGTCGGCGCGACCTCGGTCCAACCCCGGGCTTAAGCTGCCCGCCGATCCCGTGTAAGGACCCGCCCGACACGGTTCCGTCACGCGCCCCGCGCGTGCCTCGCAGGAGAGAGACTCCCGGCCATGTGCGGCATCGCCGGCATCATGATGAAGGGCGGGCGGCCGCTGGATCCCGCGGTGCTCGGCCGGCTGCAGGCGGCGCTGCTCCATCGCGGGCCGGATGCGGCCGGCCGCTTCGTGCGGGACGGGCTGGCGCTGGTCAGCACGCGGCTCGCCGTGGTGGACCCGGCGGGCGGCGACCAGCCGCTGCGCGCGGCGGATGGCGCCGCCATGGTCGGCAATGGCGAGATCTACAACGCGCCGGAGCTGCGCGCCGCGCTCCCCGGCTTTCCCTTCCGCTGCCTCTCCGACATGGAGCCGGTGCTGCCGCTGCTGGCGCGCGATGGCGCCGGCTTCGCCGCATCGCTGCGCGGCATGTACGCGATCGCCGCCGCGGCGCCGGATGGCACGCTGCACCTGGCGCGCGACCCCTTCGGCATCAAGCCGCTCTACCTGGCGGAAACGGCGGAATGCCTCGCCTTCGCCTCGGAGCCGCAGGCGCTGCGCGCGGCGGGCTTCGGCGCCGCCGGCCCGGATGCGGAGCGCCGGGCGGAACTGCTCCAGCTGAAGCACTGCACCGGGGCGGAGACGATCTTCCCCGGCATCGAACGCGTGGCGGCCGGGGAGACGCTGACGCTGCGCGACGGCCAGGTGGTGGCGCGGCGCAGCATCCCGGCGATTGCGGCGGTGGATGCGGCGCCGCCCGACCGCGCCGCGGCGGTCCGGCGCTTCGAGGCGGTGATGCTGGATGCCGTCGCCGTGCATCTCCGCATGGACACGCCCTGGCGGCTCTTCCTCTCGGGCGGCGTCGATTCCGCGATCCTGCTCGGCCTCGCGCAGCGCGTGACGGGGGAGCGGATCGCGGCGCTGACCATCGGCTATCCGGGTGCGGGCACCGGCGACGAGAGCGCGGCGGCGCAGCGCCTGGCGGAGCGCGCTGGCGCCACCTGCCGCCGTGTGGAGATGACGGAAGCGGACTTCTGGGCCTTTGCACCGCGCATCGCCGCCGCGCTGGACGATCCGACCGCCGACCCCGCCGTGCTGCCCACCTGGATGCTGGCCCGCGCGGCGACCGAGGAAGGAGCGAAGGTTGCGCTGACCGGGGAGGGCGCGGACGAGATCTTCGGCGGCTACAGCCGCTACCGCCGCGCCCTGCTGCCCGCCCTGCTGCGCCGGCGCGGCGAGCGGCGCGGCGTCTTCACCCGCAGCGGTCTGACGCTCGCGCGCTTCAACGGCTGGACGGAAGGCGTGGACGCGCTGGAGGCCGCCTTCATCCGCCAGGGCCGCAGCCGGCTCGACACGCTGCAGCGCATCGACGTCGCGGAGCGGCTGCCGAACAGCCTGCTGATCAAGCTCGACCGCTGCCTGATGGCGCATGGCGTGGAGGGCCGCACGCCCTTCCTCGACCGCGAGGTGATCGGCTTCGCCTTCGGCCTGCCGGACCGGCTGCGCGTCGGCCTCTCCTTCGGCAAGCTGGTGCTGCGGGAGTGGCTGGCCCGCACCAATCCGGAGGCGCGGCCCTTCGCCCGCAAGCGCGGCTTCGGCGTCCCCGTCGGCGCCTGGATGCATGCGCGACGGGAGGCGCTGGCGCGCCTCGTCGCCGCGCAGCCGGGCGTCGCCGAACTGTTCCGCCCGGAGGAGGCCGGCGCGGTGATGATGGCGGCGGCGGAAGAGGACCAGCCGGCCTGGAGCCTGCTCTTCTACGCGCTCTGGCACAGCCGCCACGTGCTGGGCGTGGATCCCGCCGGCGATGTCGCCGAGGTGCTGTCGCAGGCGGCGCGGCGCGGCTAGCGCGTGACCCTGCTGCACCTGATCGGCTCGGCCGGCGATGGCGGGGCCGAGACCTATTTCCTGCGGCTGACCGAGGCGCTGGCCGAGGCCGGCGTCGCCCAGGCCGCGGCGCTGCGCGCGCATCCGGCGCGCGACGCGGCGCTGGCCGCAATCGGCGTGCCGCGCGCCCACTTCCCCTTCTCCCGCTTCGGCTTCGCCACGCGCCGCGGCGTCCGCCTCTATGCCGAGACGATCGGCGCGCGCACCCTGCTCGCCTGGATGAGCCGCGCCGGGGGCTCCCTGCCCGCCGGGCCCTGGCGGCGCATCGGCCGGCTCGGCGGCTATTACGACCTGCGCTTCTTCCGCAATTGCGACCTGCTGGTCGCCAACACGCCCGACATCCGCCGCTACATCCTGGCCGGTGGCTGGCCGCCGGAGCGCGTGCTGCACATCGCGAACTTCGCCGAGGTGGACGACCACCCCGCCCTGCCCCGCGCCGCGCTCGACACGCCGGAGGACGCGCCGCTGCTGCTCGGCATGGGCAGGCTGCACCCGGAGAAGGGCCATGACGTCACGCTGCGCGCCCTGGCCGAGCTGCCGGGGGCGTGGCTCTGGCTTGCCGGCTCCGGCCCGGCCAAGGCAGCGCTGCAGCGGCTCGCGGCGGAGCTCGGCGTGGCCGACCGCGTGCGCTTCCTCGGCTGGCGGGAGGATGCGGGGGCGCTCTACCGCGCCGCCGATCTCTGCCTGTTCCCGTCGCGGGCCGAGCCCTTCGGCAATGTGGTGGTGCAGTGCTGGTGCTACGGCCTGCCCGTCGTCGCCTCCCGCGCCATCGGGCCGGCGGCGCTGATCCACGATGGCGAGGACGGGCTGCTGGTTCCGCTCGAGGATCCCCGCGCCTTGGCCGAGGCGACGCGGCGGCTGCTCGCCGATGCCCCGCTGCGCGCCCGGCTGCGCGAGGCGGGGCTGGAACGCGGCGCGGAATTCGCCAAGGCGCCGGTGGTGGCACGCTGGCGCGAGGTGCTGGAGATGGGGTGACCCCGCCGCTTGCGGCGCGGCGGGGCGGGTGCAACCCTCCCTCCACCTGCGGAGGAGCGCCGCCATGGACGGAACCGCCAAGCCCGCCTGGGACCGCACCGCCGAATCCCTCGGCAACGTCGTCGAGCTGCAGCACGTGAACCTGCGCGTGCCGGACCAGCTCAAGGCCACCGCCTTCTACATCTCGGCGCTCGGTCTGACGCGCGACCCCTACCTCGTGACCGGCATCGACAACATGTGGGCCAATGCCGGGGTCAGCCAGTTCCACCTGCCGGCCGGCGGGCCGCAGCGCCTCCGCGGCGTCATCGGCCTGGTGGTGCCGGATCTGGCCGCACTGCTCGAGCGCCTGGCCCATGCCCGGCGCTGGCTGGACGGCACCGCCTATGGCTTCGAGGAGGCCGGGGAGCACGTCGCCGTCACCTGCCCCTGGGGCAACCGCTTCCACTGCCACGCGCCGGACCCGGCGCGCTTCGGGCGCATCCGCCTCGGCATCCCCTTTGTCGCCTTCGACGTGCCGCCGGGTACGGCGCCGGGCATCGCCCGCTTTTACCGCGAGATCCTGGGCGCGCCGGCGACCGCCGCGGAGGGCGAGGCGCGCGCCCTGGTCGCCAACGGCCAATACCTGCAGTTCCGCGAGACCGAGGCGAAGCCGCCGCCCTATGACGGCCACCATGTGCAGGTCGCGCTCGCGGATTTCGGCGGCCCGCATGCGAAGCTCGCCGAGCGCGGGCTGATCACCGAGGAGAGCAGCCGGCACCAGTACCGCTTCACCGATATCGTGGATCCGGAGGACGGGCG
>DASQVL010000800.1:0-8749 GCA_035640795.1 Crenalkalicoccus sp.
GCTGGCGCGGGACAATGCGGCGCGGCTCGGCCTGGGGCGGCGCGCGCGCTTCGTGGTGGCGGACTGGGCGGCGCCGGTCGCGGCGCGCTTCGACCTCATCCTCTGCAACCCGCCCTACATTGAGTGCGCCGCCATTCCCGCGCTGATGCCGGAGGTGGCGCGGCACGAGCCCGCCTCTGCGCTGGATGGCGGGGCGGACGGGCTCGGCGCCTACCGCGCCCTGCTGCCTGGCCTGGAGGCGCTGCTGGCGCCCGGTGGCCGTGCCATCCTGGAGCTTGGCCTCGGCCAGCGTGCGGCGGTGGAGGCGCTGGCCCGCGCGGCGGGACTTGCGGCGCTTTGTGCGCGGGCCGATCTGAACGGGATCGAACGGGCCCTGGTGCTCGTTGCGGAGGGAACCGCCGCCCTGAAAAAACCGTTTGGCGGCCCGCCCCGGCGGGGCTAGCTTTTGCCTGGGCCACAGGCGCGGTGGGCAGAGGCCGCCGCGGATATGGGCCCGCTGGCGGAGCGGCCGGGTTAAGCGGCCACCGCGTTGCTGAACGACGTGATCCCGTGCCATCGCTGCCCTCCCGGATTTCGGTCCGGGCGCCGCGACGGCCTAGCTGCGAGACGGCAGACACGACACTCATGAACATGAAACGCATGCGCGGCCGCAGCCATCGGCATGGAGGCGGCAGCGGGGGGGGCGGCGGACCCTACCGCCAGAGCGGCGGCCACCAGCCGATGAACCGCAACCACGTGTTCGACTCGAACGGGCCGGACATGCGACTGCGCGGCACCGCCCAGCAACTTTTCGAGAAGTACCTGCAGCTGGGCCGCGACGCGACCGGCGCCGGCGACCGGGTGATGGCGGAGAGCTATTTCCAGCACGCCGAGCACTACTTCCGCATCCTGAACGCCATGAACCAGGCGCAGCAGCAGCAGCACCAGCAGCAGCAACGCCGCTACGCGAATGGCGGGGCGGAGGGCGAGGCGCCGGACGGCATGGGCGACCAGCCGGAGCTGAACGGCCACGCCAACGGCCATGCCAACGGGATGGATGGCGAGGCGGAGGACGAGGGCCCGTTGCCGGAGGCGCGCGAGCCGGTCTGATTGGCCCGGCTTTCGTCGAGCTCGGATCGTGCTCTGGGCTTCCAGCCTGGGCTGCCGGCGAGGGTGCCGCGCATCTTCGCGGGGTCCCGGGTTGCCGCGGTCCAGGGCGCTGCGCGCCGGCTGGCGGGGCTGCAGGGGACCTTCCCTTCCTCCCCCAAGCCACCTGCGCCACGCCCATATGACCGGTCGTTGACGCCGCCCCTCATCCGCCCGATGCTCCCGCTGTTCCGAGGGGTGCCCCGGCAGGGGCTGAGAGACCGCTACCGCCGCGGTGACTCTTCGAACCTGATCCGGGTCACACCGGCGTAGGGACGGAACGGGCAGCACCGCCGCATCCCCTCCTCGCCAGGCCTCCCGGATCTCCGAATGGGAGAGAGACAGGATGCCGGACGCATTGCCCACCGACCTGCCGGAGGTGACCACGGGCCCGCTGCCCGCCTCGGCCAAGGTCCATGTCCCGGGGCGGCTGCACCCCGCGCTGCGCGTGGCGATGCGCGAGATCGCGCTCTCCCCCGCTTCCGGCGAGCCGCCGGTGCGCGTCTACGACACCTCCGGCCCCTATACCGATCCTGCCGCGCGCATCGACATCCGCCGCGGCCTGCCGCTGCTGCGTGCAGAGTGGATCGCCGCGCGCGGCGATGTGGAGGCCTATGCGGGCCGCGACCCGCAGCCCGAGGATGACGGCCTCAAGGCCGGGGAGCAGCGCCGCGTGCCGGTCTTCGACCGCGCCGGCCGCCGCCCGCTCCGCGCCCGCGCCGGCGGCGCCGCGACGCAGCTCGCCTACGCCCGGCGCGGCATCGTGACGCCCGAGATGGAGTATGTCGCGATCCGCGAGAATCTCGGCCGCGAGCGCGCCCGCGAAGCCGCGGCGCGGTCCGGCGAGAGCTTCGGCGCCGCCATCCCCGACCATGTCACGCCGGAATTCGTCCGCGACGAGGTGGCGCGCGGACGCGCCATCATCCCCGCCAACATCAACCACCCGGAAAGCGAGCCGATGGCGATCGGCCGCAATTTCCTGGTGAAGATCAACGCCAATATCGGCAACAGCGCGGTCAGCTCCTCGGTGGGCGAGGAGGTGGACAAGCTGGTCTGGGCGATCCGCTGGGGTGCCGACACCGTCATGGACCTCTCGACGGGGCGGAACATCCACACCACGCGGGAATGGATCATCCGCAACTCCCCCGTCCCCATCGGCACCGTGCCGATCTACCAGGCGCTGGAGAAGGTGGGCGGCAAGGCGGAGGAGCTCACCTGGGAGATCTTCCGCGACACGCTGGTCGAGCAGGCGGAGCAGGGGGTGGACTACTTCACCATCCATGCCGGCGTGCGCCTGCCCTTCATCCCGCTGACCGCGCGGCGCGTGACGGGGATCGTCTCCCGCGGCGGCTCCATCCTGGCGAAGTGGTGCCTGGCGCATCACCAGGAGAACTTCCTCTACACGCGCTTCGCCGAGATCTGCGAGATCATGCGCGCCTATGACGTCTCCTTCTCGCTCGGCGACGGCCTCCGCCCCGGCTCCATCGCCGATGCCAACGACGCCGCGCAGTTCGCCGAGCTCGAGACGCTGGGCGAGTTGACCAAGATCGCCTGGGACCAGGACGTGCAGGTGATGATCGAGGGGCCCGGCCACATCCCGATGCACCTGATCAAGGAGAACATGGACAAGCAGCTCGCCGTGTGCGGGGAGGCGCCCTTCTACACGCTCGGCCCGCTCACCACCGACATCGCGCCGGGCTATGACCACATCACCTCCGGCATCGGCGCCGCCATGATCGGCTGGTTCGGCTGCGCCATGCTCTGCTACGTCACGCCGAAGGAGCATCTCGGCCTGCCGGACCGCGACGACGTGAAGGTGGGCGTCATCACCTACAGGATCGCCGCCCATGCCGCCGACCTGGCGAAAGGCCACCCGGCGGCGCGGGAGCGTGACGACGCGCTCTCCCGGGCCCGCTTCGAGTTCCGCTGGCGCGACCAGTTCAACCTGAGCCTCGACCCGCAGACGGCCGAGAGCTTCCACGACGAGACGCTGCCCGCCGAGGGCGCGAAGCTCGCGCATTTCTGCTCCATGTGCGGGCCGAAATTCT
This sequence comes from Crenalkalicoccus sp., assembly GCA_035640795.1. Lineage (GTDB taxonomy): Bacteria > Pseudomonadota > Alphaproteobacteria > Acetobacterales > Acetobacteraceae > DASQVL01. The sequence goes on from DASQVL010000800.1 coordinate 3,174, forward strand.
GCTCCATGAAGATCAGCCAGGAGGTGCGCGACGCCGCGCTGCGCGAGGTGGCCCGCACGGAGGCGGCCAAGGGCATGGAGCAGATGTCGGCGGCGTTCCGCGAGGGCGGCGGGGAGATCTACCGCCCCGCCTGATCGAGCTCCACCGGCTCCAGCGCGTCGCCCACGGCGACGCGCCCGCCCTCGATCACCTCGGCATAGACACCGAGGTCGCCATGCCCGAAATGCTCGCGCAGCCAGCGCATCGGGTCGGCGTCGCGCTGCGCGGTCTCCGGGTTCACCTCGGTCGCCGCGCAGCGCACGATGCGCTTGAAGCCGCGGAGCCGCGCCTGGCCCAGCTGGATCTCCTGCCCCAGCCAGTCGAACTCCGCCCAGGGCCGGCCGCCGGAGATATAGACATTGGCGCGGAAGCGCAGGTGGTGCAGCGCCATGCCAGCCTTCTCCTCCAGCGCCCGCAGGCTGGCCAGGCCGATGATGGAGACGCACTTCGTCGCGACATCGGTGAAGTTGTGGCCCGGCGCCTCCACGAATCGCGGCGTGCCGCGCACGCGCTCTCCCATGTGGCGGGCGAGCAGTGCGGCGATGGCGGCGCGCCCCTCCTCGGTCCGCGTGCTCGCCAGCAGCGGCGGGCCCTCGGGCGGCCGCAGCGCCAGCGTTCCGCTGCGCGGGTCGAAGGCCGCGTGCAGCAGGGCGAGTTCCGCATCGGCCATCAGGCAGGCGAACTGCGCCTTGGGCAGCCAGCGCGGCTGGGCGGGGTCGAAGGGCGCGTCCCCCTGCGCGAGCGCGAAGCGGCGATCATGCGGCAGGCATTCCCCGGGCGTGAGCACCACCGTCTCCAGCGCCTCGGCCGTCAGGCCCTTCACCGGGTAGCGGTAGATGTGCTCGACGCGCATGGGTAATATTTCCTTCCGCGGCCCTTGATCCTTCAAGAGGCGGGATACCACATTCGGCCCAGCTTGGGCCTCGCCCGCCGCCCCTGCGGGGCGGGCAGGGCCCGTCGCCTGGGAATCTTGCGGCGCCCCCGCCTACGGGGGCGCGGCGGAGGAGGGACAGAGAGAGCATGGACATCGAGAGGTTCACCGACCGCGCGCGGGGCTTCCTGCAGGCCGCGCAGACCATCGCCATCCGCGAATACCACCAGCGCATCACCGCCGAGCACCTGCTGAAGGCCCTGCTGGACGACCAGGACGGCGCCGCGTCCGGCCTGATCCGCGCCGCCGGTGGCGATCCCGTCCGCGCCAGGCAGGCCGTGGATGCCGAGGTCGCGCGCCAGCCCAAGGTCTCGGGCGGCGGCGCCGGCCAGCCGCAGTTCACGCCGGACGTGGTGCGCGTGCTGGATGCCGCGCAGCAGCAGGCACAGAAGGCGGGCGACGAGTATGTCGCGCAGGACCGGCTGCTGGTGGCGCTCGCCGCCTCCGACACGCCGGCCGGCCGCGCGCTGCGCAGCGCCGGCGCCACGCCGCAGAACCTCGAGAAGGCGGTCGCCGACCTCCGCAAGGGCCGCACGGTGAACAGCCAGAACGCCGAGGAGAGCTTCGACGCGCTGAAGAAATACGCGCGCGACATCACCGAGGCCGCGAAGAACGGCAAGCTCGACCCCGTCATCGGCCGGGACGAGGAGATCCGCCGCGCCATCCAGGTCCTCGCGCGGCGGACCAAGAACAACCCGGTGCTGATCGGCGAACCCGGCGTCGGCAAGACCGCGATCGTCGAGGGCCTTGCCCTCCGCATCGCCAAGGGCGACGTGCCGGAGGCGCTCAAGGACAAGCGCGTGATGGCGCTCGACCTCGGCGCCATGGTCGCCGGCGCCAAGTACCGCGGCGAGTTCGAGGAGCGGCTGAAGGCGGTCCTCGCCGAGGTGACCGAGGCCGCGGGTCAGGTCATCCTCTTCATCGACGAGATGCACACGCTGGTCGGCGCGGGCAAGGCGGAAGGGGCCATGGACGCCTCCAACCTGCTGAAGCCCGCGCTCGCCCGCGGCGAACTGCACTGCATCGGCGCGACCACGCTGGATGAGTACCGCAAGCATATCGAGAAGGACGCGGCGCTGGCGCGGCGCTTCCAGCCCGTCTTCGTCGGCGAGCCGAGCGTCGAGGACACGATCAGCATCCTGCGCGGCATCAAGGACAAGTACGAGACGCATCACGGCGTCCGCATCACCGACAGCGCGCTGGTCGCCGCCGCGACGCTGTCCAACCGCTACATCACCGACCGCTTCCTGCCGGACAAGGCGATCGACCTGGTGGACGAGGCGGCGTCGCGGCTGCGCATGCAGGTCGACAGCAAGCCGGAGGAGCTGGACGAGCTCGACCGGCGCCTCATGCAGCTGAAGATCGAGCGCGAGGCGCTGCGCAAGGAGGACGACCCCGCCTCCCGCGACCGGCTCGGGCGGCTGGAGAAGGAGCTCGCCGACCTCGAGGAGCGCTCGGGCGAGATGACGCAGCGCTGGGCGGCGGAGAAGGCCGCGGTGGTCGAGACGCAGAAGGCCAAGGAGGCGCTCGACCACGCGCGGACGGAGCTGGAGCTGGCCGAGCGGCGCGGCGACTACGCCCGCGCCGGCGAGCTCAAATACGGCGTCATCCCGGGCCTCGAGAAGCAGATCGGCGCGGCCGGGGACGGCGATTCGCGGCTGGTGAACGAGGCGGTGACCGAGGAGCAGATCGCCGGCGTCGTCAGCCGCTGGACCGGCATTCCCGTGGAGAAGATGCTGGAGGGCGAGCGCGCCAAGCTGCTCCGCATGGAGGACCAGCTGCGCCGGCGCGTCATCGGGCAGGAGGAGGCGCTGGAGGCGGTCTCCAAGGCCGTGCGCCGCGCCCGTGCCGGGCTGCAGGATCCGAACCGGCCGATCGGCAGCTTCCTGTTCCTGGGTCCCACCGGCGTCGGCAAGACGGAGCTGGTGAAGGCGCTGGCGGCCTTCCTGTTCGACGACGAGCGGGCGATGACGCGCATCGACATGTCCGAGTACATGGAGAAGCACGCCGTCGCCCGGCTGATCGGCGCCCCGCCCGGCTATGTCGGCTATGAGGAAGGCGGTGCGCTGACCGAGGCGGTGCGGCGCCGGCCCTACCAGGTGCTGCTCTTCGACGAGGTCGAGAAGGCGCATGAGGACGTGTTCAACGTTCTGCTGCAGGTGCTCGACGACGGGCGGCTGACCGATGGCCAGGGGCGGACGGTGGATTTCCGCAACACCATCATCGTGCTGACCAGCAACCTGGGCAGCCAGGCCATCGCGGAGCTGCCGGAGCAGGCGGATATCGAGGCGGCGCGACCCGCGGTGATGCGCGCAGTGCGCGAGCGCTTCCGGCCGGAGTTCCTGAACCGGCTGGACGAGATCGTGCTTTTCCGGCGCCTCGCCCGCGACGACATGGCGGGGATCGTGGACATCCAGCTGCAGCGGCTGCTGAAGCTGCTGGAGGATCGCAAGATCCGGCTCGAGCTCGACGAGCGGGCGCGGGAATGGCTGGCCGAGGCGGGCTACGACCCGGTCTACGGCGCGCGGCCGCTGAAGCGCGTCATCCAGCGCAGCCTGCAGGACAAGCTGGCGATGCTGCTGCTGGAAGGCCGCATCCACGATGGCGAGATGGTGCGCGTGACGACCGGCCAGGACGGGCTGGAGCTGGAGCCGCAGCCGCTGGCGGCGGCGGCCTGAGCGTGGGTGGCCCTTGGGGGAGGAAGGGAACTTCCTCCCCCAAGACCCCCTCCATCCTTTTTCTGATCCGTTTTCGGTCGCGCAGCTCAATCCGCTCGCGTCAGGCCAGACCCTGTTTCTCTGTTCGGCTGAACAAAGGGCCGTTTCTCCGTCCCGGCCAAGGTCCGAAGCGGGCCGCGCGCAGCCCCGGTCAAGGGCGCCGAAGGCGCGGCGAAGCCGCTCGCCCTTGACCGGGGCGAGCACGGCCCGACGCTTGGCGAGGGCCGGGCCCGCGCCTACCGCACGCCGATGAAGGCGTGCACCTGGATCGAGACCCGCCACCCATGCTCCGTCGCCGCGGCGACGCAGAGCGCCGTCGCCTTCGCGCTGCGCGAGAGCGGCTGCAGCCACACCGGCACCTCCGGCGCGATCGCGTGCTCCGCCAGCAGCGCGCCCAGCCGCTCCACGTCGCGCGCCCGGCCGACCGGCATCTTGATTTCGTCCGCCCGGTGCAGCGCGTCGGGGCGCACGGTGAAGCCGCCCGGCATGCCGATCTTGGGAGAGACGGTCACCCAGGCGCGCGGGTCGATGCGGATCGGCTCGGTGCCGCTCGTCTCCAGCTGCACCCGCTTGCCCGCCTCCAGCAGCGCGGCGGAGAGCGGCCGCAGGTCGTGGATCGCCGGCTCCCCGCCGGTGATCACGACCAGGCGCGAGCGGAAGCCGCGCGCGATCGCCGCAAGCTCGGCCACCTCCGCGCGGGCATGCCGCGGCGACTTCGCCGCGCCGTCCTTCGCCAGCACCACCGCCAGCGGCACCTCGTCGGCCGGGTCCAGCGCCCAGGTCTCCTTCGTGTCGCACCAGGGGCAGCCGACGGCGCAGCCCTGCAGGCGGATGAACACCGCCGGCGTGCCGGCATGCGTCGCCTCGCCCTGAATGGTCTCGAAGATCTCGGCGAGGGGCAGCACGGTGCGCGGCGCTGCTCCTGCCGCCTCCGCGCCGCCGATGACGTCGTGATACGGGCCGGCGGGGCCGCCGGACGCCGCGGGCCGCGCCATGGCGCGGCCCGACAGGCCGAAGCGCATGCAACCCTCCAGGTGGCCTCGGGATACACCGCGTGCCGCGGCGCGGGCAACCTCCCGGTGCGCGCCCTCTCAGCGGCGATCGAGCCCCGGCGCGAGCTCCGGCGCCAGCGCCACTTCCTGCTGCGGGGCGAGCGCGGCTTCCTGCCGGGCCAGCCTCTGCCGCGCCGCGCGGAAGGCGGCGAGCTCGGCGCCGGCCAGGGTCACGCGCGGCTCCGTTCCCGCCAGGGCGGGGTCCACCGGCACGTCGTTGCGCCGCAGCTCGAAATGCAGGTGCGGGCCGGTGGCGAGGCCGCTCGAGCCGACGCGCCCGATCACCTCGCCCTGCCGGACCTCGGTGCCGCGGCGCAGGCCGGCGGCGAAGCCGGAGAGGTGGGCGTAGCGCGTCTCCTCGCCATCCGGGTGACGCAGCCGGATGATGCGGCCATAGCCGCTCTCCTGCCCGGCGCAGATGACGACGCCATCCGCCGCGGCGAAGACCGGCGTGCCGCGCGGCGCGGCAAAATCCACGCCCTGGTGCATGCGGGTGAAGCCGAGGATTGGGTGGGTGCGCTGGCCGAAGCCCGAGGTGACCTCGGCACCGTCGAGCGGCGTGCGCAGAAAGGCGCGGTCCAGGCTGCGCCCCGCCGCGTCGAACCATTCGGCGCCGTCGGCAGCGGGATAATGCCAGAGGTCGAGGGAACGGCCGGCGAGGGTGAAGCCGGCATGCAGTACGGCGCCGTCGCGCAGCCAGCCGCCGGCGGCGTCGCGCACCCGCTCGAACAGCACGGTGAAGCGGGCGCCGGGCGGCAGCTCGCGCTGCAGATCCACCGCCTGGCCGAGCACGCGGGCCAGCTCGGCGGCCGCGGCGGGCGGCACCCCGCCGGCGAT
>DASQVL010000801.1:0-4883 GCA_035640795.1 Crenalkalicoccus sp.
CATCGAGGTGCCACTTGTCGCCGGCGCGGGGCAGCCGGCGGCGGATCCGGTTAGCGACGTCCTGGCCGAACTTGAGCGCCCACTGCCGCACGGTCTCGTAGCTGACGACGATGCCGCGCGCCGCCAGCATCTCTTCGACCATGCGCAGAAGGCTCCCAGCTTCTGGACGGTCTCTGGCGGCCTACGGACGATCGCGTTCGGGCGTCGTGCCGGTGTCGGGTGACGCGTGGCTCCCGCGCCCGATGGGCCGAACGGTGCGTTCGACTTCGCGATCGGCGGTGCGCCGATCCCGCGCGTCCGGCTCGTGGGCGGCGTCGTGCTCCGCAAGCACCTCGGCCACGGCGACCGGATCGAGCTGCAGCGCCTCGGCCCCAAGGCGGTCGGCTGCCTCCGGGTGGCCCATCGCCTGCTCATGAAGGGCCTGCTCGGCCAGTCTGCGGGCCTGCGCGTAGGAATCCGGACCGCCTTCCGGCGTGTTCTCCGCTGTGGTCATGACGTCCTCCACTATGGGCCTCTTCCGGAGGAAGAGAGGCGGCGGACGGTTGTTCCCCACCGGCTGCCCGGGCGCAGCATAGGGCGCTCCTCCCCTCCGCTGCGCCTCGCCCCCCATATTGCGGATTCCGGGGCAAGTCGGTCCCCGATTCCGATGTGATGTCGGCCGGTGATTCCGATTTGAAGTCGGCCATTCCGATCTGAAGTCGGCCGTTCCGATCTGAAGTCGGCCACCCCCATTGGGGGGTGGGTGGTTGCTCGACCGCTGGGCGGGACCGGGTTCCCCTTCGCTGAGGACGCGAGGGGGACGGGATGCCGGCCGAGAGAGTGTTGATGCGACGCGTGCGGGAGATCCTGCGGCTGAAGTACGAGGCGGGCGCCTCCGATCGGGCGATTGCGCGCGTGGGGGTGGCGCGCAGCACGGCGCGGCTGTGCCTCGATCGGGTGGCGGCGGCCGGGCTGGTCTGGCCCCTGCCGGAGACGCTGACCGACGGCGCGCCGAAGGCGCTGCTGTTCGCTGGTGGTGGCGCGCAGGCCGGCCTGCGCCGCAAGGCCCAGCCCGACTGGGCCCGACCTGGTCCAGGCTGTCCGCCACGGCCTCGAGCCGAGCCTTGCGCTTCAGCCCGGAGGCGGCCAGCGGCGGACAGCCATCGTCGGTGATGGCGCTGCGCACCGCCGCGCAGTGGCCGCGCACCACCTTGGCCGCCGGGTCGTCGCGCCCCTCCAGCGCCCGCTCGATCGGCCGCACACCGCGCACCGGCTTCTTCAGGACCACCTTGACGTGCCGGTCGGCCTCGAAGATCGGGTGCGCCGCCTCGCGCAGGCAACCCGCGCTTCGTCGTCACCTCGCTCAATCGGCTTGCACGGCTTGCGGCAAGGTCGTTAGGTTGGCTGCACACCTTCATGCTCAGCACAACGCCTGGCCGAAGCCCGTAAGTTCGAGCTGATTAATGACAGCCTCGGGTCGGAGAGTTGTGCCACGACATGCCCAAGAACTTGTGTGAATGGGCAGCGTTCGCGGAGCGTGCAGGGCCGAGAGGGGCGCGGCGCCATGTGACTTTCTGTAACGGCGACTTGGCACCGACGCGTCCAAGGGTCATCATCGCAGCGCGAGGGTGCCGAAGAAAGCGCCCGAGACAATGGAAGAGCATGTCCGAAGCAGATCGCGGTTTTTCCCGCCAAGAGCAGCATGGGGCGCGCACCCCAACCATTGAGAAGCGCCTCATACGCAGTGCTCGTCGGAGAGGCGGTTTCGGGGGCGCCGAAACCAGAGTAGTTGAGGTGGTTCACGTGCGCCGGAATAGCTCGGCGCCGCGAGAGGATCATTGCCGTCCAGCACCGTGGAGCGTGCGTGCGGAGACCTGGCCCGAGGGGTTCCGCACGAAGCCGGAGTTGCCCGCCGCGCGGCAGGTTACTCCGCCCGTTGCGACCGAGCCCGCCCAACCCACCGTGCATGTCATGGCCATGTGGGAGCCATCACCACCGCAGGCTGGGCAGCCGACAGCGGAGCCTGCCGAATCGCCGATCGAGGCAAGTGCTGCTGACCGACGAAAATCACGAACCGCAAAGCGAGCCGCGCAGAAGGGGCCTGCCCGGCGGTTCGCAGACCCGTTCGCGGATGATGACAGCGGCGCAAACTGCATCCGCTGCGGCTACCTGGTCGAGCCTGCTCGGGAGAGGCGGGGCCTGGTGACGTGCTCGGCGTGTCGCTGACGCCCCCACAGCTCGGCCGCACCGCCCAGTTCTCGCCCAGGTGACTCCACTGGTCCTGGTACCGGACCTTGCCGTACGGTTAGAGGCCGCTCGCGACGCGTGCCGGGGTTTGCACGGATAGGTTCGACCATCGGACAGCGCGTCAGCCGTTGGCCTCTATCGGGCATTCTACATCTGGGATGGCAGCTGCCGACGGCAGGGCCGCAGCGTATTCGTTAGCGCCGTCCACCGTGGCCCAATGCAGAAGGGCTGTTTCACCGGCCGGGGAGAGCCGGTAGACGCCGCGGGCCTCCCTCTCGAACCAGCCGTAGACGTTCCTGAGCAGGATGCCGGCCGCATCGGGCGCCACCTCCCGCAGGTCGCGTGGGCGTCGCGGGCCGTGGCGCAGGGCGGCAGCGCAGGCCAGCACGCGCTGGCGATAGGCGGTCATGACCGGCTGGCGGGAGGAGCCGCCCACCGCCGGATCGCCGCGCCTGCGCCGGTGCTCGCTGAGCAGGAGGGACCGGCGCTTCGCATTCCGGCGTGGCCGATAGGGGCCCGGCTCCGCCAGGACCTCGACTGAACCTCGCGTCGGATCCACCGCGAGCAATCCGAGGCCGAGCAGCCGGCAGAGCTTGTGGGCCCGCCCGTCGCGGTCGCGGCCACGAGGGGTGGCGCGCACCGCGAGCCAGACCTCGTCGACCAATGCCAGCCGATCGACGCCCTGCAGGACCAGGTCGAGGGTGAAACCGAGCTTGAGCTCGGTGACAACCAGGAAGGACGGCTCGCCCGGCCGGACCGCGACGATGTCGCAGCCGCAGACCTCGCCTTTCGCCTCGTAGCCGAGGCGCTCCAGGTAAGCCTTGACCGCAGCGTAGAGCGACGTCTCGCGAGCGCGGGTCGAACCGGTCACCGCGAGCATCGCATGCAGGAGGGTGGTCCTGGGCCTCAGGACAGGTGCTGGGCGAGGTGCTTGTTCATTTCGAACATGGTCACCTTGTCCTTGCCGAAAACGTTCCGGAGCTTGTCGTCGGCCAGGATCTCACGGCGGTTCTCCGGATTCTGCAGATTGTTGGACTTGATGTAGTCCCAAACCTTGCTCACCACCTCGCCGCGTGGCAGGGGATCGGCGCCGACCACCGCGGCCAGTTCTTCCGATGGCGTCAGGGGCTGCTGCAGGGCATTGGCCTTGCCTTCGCCGCTCACCTTGAGTGCAGCCTTCTTCGGCTTGTCCGCTGCTTTGGTCGGCATCTGGCCTCCTGGACCTCTTCTTCACCGAGTCGTGCCACCATTCTCGCATGGGACGGTGCGCCTCTGGCACACCAATCGGGCAAATATGGGTTTGCAAAGCCCGCGGCCTCCGCCACGGCACGGCCATCGGCGTCAACAGCGCCACGGCTATGTCGATGTTCTACTCGGGACTGCCGCGAGAGTGGGGGTGCGAGGCTGGAAGAGGTACTTTCAGGCCGGCTTTCCCGTTGAAGCAGAGGCAACGTGGCCTGGATCGTGAGGCTGGTGAGCATCGGAGCTGAGGGCGAAGAACACAGCACCGATGTCTTGCGGATCGACTTCCCGCTCGAGGAGCTGGACACGGTCCTCGCCCGCGCCGGCTTCGACCACTTGCCGATCGAGGCCGGGCACGCCGTCGCCGCCGGCGGCCTGCCGCGCCACCACGCCGACCCCTTCGACCGGATGCTCATTGCCCAGGCCCGCCTCGAGGGCCTGACACTCGTCAGCGATGACGCGGCCTTCGCCGCCTACGACGTCCGCCTGCTCGGGCGGGAGGAGATGCGGGAATGAGGCACGAAGGATCCAACGGCCCGTCGTCCCCTCCGCTCGACCAGGCACAGCGTCCAGGCCTTCGGGTCTACCGTGCGCGCTGGCGCGCGCGCCGCAAGCGGTTTCATCCCTTGACCGCTCCTGCGCGCCGCGGCGGCGGGAAGCTGTCGGGACGAAGGGCGCCCCGACAGTCCGACCGCGCCTCCGGCGGGTCGAACAAAGGGCTGGTCATGGAGCTTGGTGATCCCGCCGCTTGGGTGGGCGGCCGCGGCGGCGCGGGGCATCGATGGCGTGGTGATTGATGGCCTTGGGCCGGAGGGCGTCCGGGACGACGTCGGCATGCTGACGCAGGCGGTAGCTGGCGCCCTCGATGTGCACGACGACGGCGTGGTGAAGGAGCCTGTCCAGCAGCGCGGTGGCGACCACGGGATCGCCAAAGACCTCGCCCCACTCGGCGAAGCCGCGGTTCGAGGTGAGGATCATGGCGCCCCTCTCGTAGCGGGCGTTGACCAGCTGGAAGAACAGGTTTCCGGCACCGGCGCTGAGCGGCAGGTAGCCGATCTCATCGATGATCAGCAGAGAGGCACGGCAGAGATAGCGGAGCCTGGGCGCCGAGCTGCGCGAGGCGCAGGAGCGGCGCCCGATGAACGCCCCGGCACCGGAGGACCCGGCGCGGGAGGCCTGGGCGAACGTCGCGCGGAACCTTGCGCGCCAGCCGGTCAAGGAATCCGCGCTCGCCATGCTGCGGGCGACGGTGGAGGAGGTGCGGGAGGGCGCGCGGGCCTTCCAGTGGGCGCTGCGCACGACCGAGGCGCGGCAGGCCGCAGGCGCGCCGGCCACCACGCTGCAGTCAAGGCTCGACCGCGCACGCACGGCGCGGGCGCTGCCGCGCCTCACGCAGGCCCTCGGCGCGGCCGCGC
>DASQVL010000802.1:0-2659 GCA_035640795.1 Crenalkalicoccus sp.
CCGGATACGGCTCCGACCGCCAACCCTCGCTCAACTTGACGGTGCCTGCAGCAGTTCGGTGTGAGAGATCCGCGTCCAGAATCATTCCTCGTCGGCCGCACTCTGCAGCGCGCGGACCGCGATGGCGGCAACGAGACCCGTCAGCACGGTGCCGAAGAAGCCAACCAAGATGGCCAGGAACCGGGACAGGGGCTGGCGTGGCACCAGGTCGCCGTAACCGATAGTGAGCCCCGTGACAAAGGTGAAGTACAACCCGTCGCCGAGCGACCAAAGCTCAAGCCGAGCAATCAGGAAGCCGAGCGCAAGCTGCCACGCAAGGATGCCCGATAAGATCGGCCACACGACGTAGAGGTTGTGGCCGAGCGCGCGCAGGAACCGTCTTCGCATCGCTCTCTTCATGATCGACGACCAAGCAAGGGTTCCGCATGAGGGTAAAAGCGCTGTCGGGCGACTCACCTGAGCGTTAGAGGCTGTCTCTGAACGGCACCGGAACGTCCGAGATGGGCGGATCCCGGACTTGCGCGCGGTAGCCACCGGACGGAGATACCCTCCGGGATGGCTGGCAATTGACGGAAGAGGTCGGCAGGCAGTTAGCTTCAGGCAGCCAATGCCTGCAGAACGTTACATTACACGCGTCACCCGACACGGTATGGCGCGCGCGTGCGCCGCGGAGGCTTCATGAATTTGCGTCGCCCTGCTTCTCTTGTGGCGGTTGCCGTTGCGGCGGCTCCGGCGCTTGGGCCGGCGCAGCAGCGCCTCGACCTCGACCTCGACCTCGACCTCGACCTCGACCTCGACCAGATGATGCGGCAGCAAGGCGCAGAGCGGCAAGCCCATCGAGGTCGTCATCGGCTGCGGCGTGCCCGACAAGGCGAACTGCGCGGTCGTCGTCCCCGCTCTCACGGCGGCCAGCGCGGGCACGGCCTCACCAGGCCGCCGGGTGCACGTCACCAGCGCGACCAGCACCGGCTCGGTGCAGTCGGCCTTCGATCTGCAACCGGCTCGCGCAGGGCGGTTCTGTAGGCCGACGTGGCGGACCTGCTGCTGCGCCCGGCCTCGGCCAAGGGTGTGACCGACCCGGCAGGCGGGCAGTGTGCCGGAAAATTCATCCAGGTCGGCCAGCCGCTCTATCCGTACGTGCTCGGGCTGATAACGCGCGCGAACGGCCCCGACTCCTTCGACCGCCTGATCTCGCACCTCGCGGACAACGCGCGGCTGCGCGTCGCCGCCGGGGCGCCGGGCTCGGGCGGGCGGGTGACGCTGGAGCGCATCCTCGCCGCCCGGCCTGAATGGTCGTCCAAGGTGCAGGTGCTGGACGAGAGCACGAGCACCGCGCTGCTGGGCCTGAGAGACGGCCGGATCGACGCCGTCTTCGTGATGGACGGCATCGAGAGCCCGTTCTTCGCGCAACTCCAGAACGAGAAGGACGAGCGGGGCAGGCCGCGCTTCACCTTTGCGGACATGCGGCCGGGCCGCACCGTGACGGGCTCCAGCGGGCCGAAGGACGCCAACAACCGTCCGCTCTACACGCTCTTCACCCTGGCGCCGGGTTGGATGCACTCCACCAAGGTGCCGAGCACCCCGGCAGTGCTGATCGTCAACACCGAGTTCTCCCGCACGCCCGAGGGGCAGCGGGCGGTGCAGGTGCTGCACGCCGCCGTGGACAGCGCGGTGCGCGACATCCGCGCCCAGACCAAGACGCCGGCCGACTGGAACCCGGACAGCAACGAGTTCTAGCGGCAACGGCCATGCGGGCGCCGCATCGCCCGCATGGCTCGAAGAAGAACCGCTTACCCACAAATTAGTGCTCGTTGCGGCCCTTCGTGCCCCATCGACGCGCGCCTCGCCAGCACGCTCGACGTTTCGCCGATCACGGCCGAAGTGCAGCTGAAGGCGCGCTTCGTCGCGGCGCATGTCGCCAGCGGTCGGGAGGCACGGGCGGCTGTGGAGGCACAGCTCCGATGCGCGATCCCCGAGTTCCAGGACTACGCTCGGCTTGGCAGGAGTCTGGTGCGAGGGTCCGCTCCGAATCGAGGCCGTGCGATAACGCTGATTGCCAGGCCTGGTCGGCACAGGGGCGGCTCTGGCGCAGAGTGTGGCCCGAGGTGGTGATGGTGGGATGTTCTTGGCGTCCGCAGTTCTGCGGAGTGGCCGCGCCCGAGCTCGCCGGGAGCCGCGCCCGGCGGGGGCAAGGTGCCAAAGCAGGAATGACAGCGAGAGACCGGCGAGTTGGTCGCGAGAGAGGCCGTCTGACCCGATGCGCCCTGGAGCGCGCCAAGTTGATCCGCCCCTCGTCCCGCGCAGCTCATCGGGGCCCGCCGCCATGCCGGCCGCATCACGAGCCGGGCAGCGCGATTGTCGGCTGGTTCCGCGATCGCCTCGGCGGCGCCGCGCGGCGCCCGCGCAAGGTCATGGTGGTTGCGCTCGCGCGGAGGCTCCTGATCGCGCTGTGGCGGTTCGCTACCCAGGGCCGCCGTGTTGCATGGGTCGACGGCACGGCTGCAGTGAGCCCTACCCAAATCCAGGGTTATGCGATGCGAACGTATTCCGGACGTCCAAGGTCGAGCATGCGGTTCAGCACGTTGGCGGCGATGGCCACCTCGGTCGCTTGGCGGCCATCCGTCTGTGAGCACAGCCCGTCACCGATGACGCGCTTCCA